>JABFRW010000105.1 GCA_013140805.1 Candidatus Eisenbacteria bacterium | reverse complement strand
ACCCACTTCTTTGCCCCCAGCACCAGCCCCGCCTGCGCCCCGCCCAGCAGCTTGTCACCGGAACAGGTCACCACGCTGGCGCCCGACGCCAGGCACTCGGCGATGGTCGGCTCGTGCTCGAGTCCGAAGTCCGCGAAGTTGACCAGCGCTCCGCTGCCCAGGTCCTCGATCATCGGCACCTTGTGCTTGCGCGCGAGCTTGAGAAGCCCGAGACGCTCGGGATCGGCGGTGAAACCGTCCATGCGAAAGTTACTGCGATGCACGCGCAGAATCGCGCCGATGCGATCGTGCTGCTCGAACGCGCGTTCGAAGTCGCGCAGGTGCGTGCGATTGGTCGCTCCGACCTCGACCAGCGTCGCGCCGCTCTTCTCGAGGATTTCCGGGATCCTGAACGCCCCGCCGATCTCCACCAGTTCACCGCGCGACACCACGACCCGGCGCCCCGAGGCGAGCGCCGACAGCGCGAGAAGAATTGCAGCCGCGCCGTTGTTGACCGTGAGTGCGGCTTCGGCGCCGGTCAGTCGCATGAGCCACCGCTCGACGCCCGCGCCGCGATCCCCACGGCTCCCGGAGCTCAGCTCGTATTCGAGGCTCGAGTAGCCGGCCGCCACCTCTGCGACCGCACGGCGCGCCGATTCCGCGAGTGGAGCACGGCCCAGATTGGTGTGCAGCACCACGCCGGTGGCGTTCAGCACCCGACGCAGCGTGGGACGCCCGAGTGTCGCCGCGCTCGTGGCCGCGGCGGTGGCGAGCGAGGCCACGTCGGGCACCGATCCGGGCGCGCGCTTGATCTGCGCGCGCGCCGCCTCGAGCTCGGCGCGAACCGCTTCGACCACCAGCGCACGCGGCCATCGGGCGAGCGCATCGGTCAGTGCGGGGTGCTTGAGCACGCGATCGATCGCGGGCAGAGCGCGAAATTCCGGAGTTCGGCGGGGCACGGCGGCGCATGGTACTCGTCGCGGGGTCGGTCGAAAAGCGCGCAGCGCGTTCAGCCGCGAGCGAACGGCCTCGAACGGATCGTCACGTCGAACAACTCCCGCGGTTCGGCCGGGAACGACGGGAAGCCCGACTCGATCGGCGCACGGGTGAACACGCCGCACAAGCTGTGAGAGACGCGGTACAGCTGGTGTCTCAGCTCGGGTGGCGTACCGGCCAACACCGACGACACGACCTCCCAGCGGAAATCCTCGTAGCTGTTGCCGCAGTCGTGCCACACGATCACCGATCGATCGTCCCGGAGCATTCGAAACGCATTGCGGGTGTCGCTCACCACTGCGTCGTGGTGGTGGTCGCCGTCGACGAAGATCAGATCGAAGCGCCGGCCGAGGCTCTCGAAGTCGAGCGTGGTCGAATCCTGCCGCACGCGAGTCACGTTCGTCACCCGATCGAGGAACATGCCGTCCATGCCGAGGTACTGCGACTCGAGGCCGAGGGCTCGCATCTCGGCCTCCGAGAGGCTGACCGAGACGGCCGAGGCGGCGTGTCGGGCCACGTTCACGAGGCTTTCGCCTCGCCAGCTGCCGATTTCCAGGTACTCGGCGTTCGGCAGGCGACGCGCGAGCCCGACCAGCAACGCCAGATCGGTGACGCGCGAGGTGCCGTCGAGGAACGTGAAGGGATCGATCGTGAGATCGAGCGGCCCGGTCAACGTGGTCAGTTCGACGCTCGGAAATCCGCGCGCGAACCCGAGCGCCGCGGCGCGCCGGCGCCCTTCGAGGTCGGCGGCGAGATCGAGCGCATGACGCAGCGAACGCCCGGGGTGCCGCAGCGCGGCGGCGAGAACTCGTGCAAGGGCGGCGGGCAGGTTCATGGCAGCGAGGTGGGCGCGGGCTCAGCCGCCCAGGTACGCCTTCTGGACGTCTTCGTTCGCGAGCAGGCGTTTCGCTTCGTCCTCGAACCGCACGTAGCCGGTCTCGAGCACGTAGCCACGCCCCGCGATCGAGAGCGCCATGTGCGCGTTCTGCTCGACCAGCAGCACCGTGACGCCCCGCGCGTTGATCTCGCGGATGGTCTTGAAGATCTCGCGCACCAGCAGCGGCGCCAGTCCGAGCGACGGCTCGTCGAGCAGCAGCAGCTGCGGCCGCGCCATCAGCGCACGCGCGATCGCGAGCATTTGCTGTTCGCCACCCGACAGCGTGCCCGACAATTGCTTGCGGCGCTCCAGCAGCCGCGGAAACAACTCGTACATCGATTGCCGATCGGCGCGGATGCCGTCGCGATCCTTGCGATGGTAGGCGCCGAGTTCGAGGTTGTCCTCGACCGACAGGTTTGCGAACACCATGCGTCCCTCGGGCGATTGCGAGATGCCGAGTCCCACGATCTCGCATGCCGGGACCCGCGTCAGGTCGCGACCCCGGAACTCGATGACGCCGGCGCGAGACGGCACCAGTCCCGACAGCGTGCGCAGCAGCGTGGTCTTGCCGGCGCCGTTGGCGCCGATCAGCGTGACGATCTCGCCTTCGTTCGCGTGGATCGAAACGCCCTTGAGGGCGTGCACGGCGCCGTAGTAGACGTCGAGCCCCTCGACCTTCAGCAGCACGCGCGCCCCCTCATGCCCCGGCGCCCTGCACGGCGTGCACGTCTTCGCCCAGATACGCCTCGATCACGCGCGGATCGCGGCGAATCGCGGCCGGATCGCCCTCGGCGATCTTGACCCCGTAGTCGAGCACCGTGATGCGTTCGCAAATGCCCATCACCACGCGCATGTCGTGCTCGATCAGCAGGATCGTGAGTCCGAACTCGCGCCGCAGTCGCTGAATCAGGTGCATGAGATCCTCGCTCTCCTGAGGATTGAGCCCCGCGGCCGGCTCGTCGAGCAGCAGCAGCTGCGGCTTGCCGGCCAGCGCACGCGCGATCTCGAGCCGCCGCTGCTGGCCGTAGGGCAGCTCGGTCGCCAGCGCCTCGGCGGAATCTGCGAGCCCCATCAGGTCGAGCATCTCCATCGCTTCGGCGCGCTGGGCGGTCTCGGCAGCCTGGAAACCGGGGGTGCGAAGCAGCGCCTGCAACAGACTGGTGCGGACTCGGTGGTGCGAAGCGATGCACACGTTGTCGAGGCAGGAGCGGGTCGAGAACAGCCGGATGTTTTGAAACGTGCGGGTGATGCCGGCGCGCGCAATCGCGCTCGGCCGCAGTCCCGAAATGGTGCGGCCGGCGAATCGGATGCGGCCTGCGGTCGGCGCATACACGCCGGTGATCACATTGAAGACGGTCGTCTTGCCGGCGCCGTTGGGGCCGATCAGTCCGACCAACTCGCCGGTGCGCACTTCGAACGCCAGATCGGAGACGGCCTTCAAGCCTCCGAACTGCATCGTGACCTGCTCGAGACTCAGCAGCGGCTCGCTCACGCGCCCCCCCGCGCGGCGCCGGGCGCCGCGGGGCGGCGCCCGAACAGCCGCCTCAGGTCCAGCTCGCGCGAACCCAGCAGGCCCTGAGGACGCGTGATCATCAGCACGATCAGCATCAGGGCGTAGATCACCATGCGATATTCCTTGACCGGGCGCAGCACCTCGGGCAGCAACGTGAGCACGATCGCCGCGAGCACCGAGCCCGAGATGCTGCCCATGCCGCCGAGCACCACCATCGCGATCACCTCGATGCTCTTGATGAAGGTGAACGAGTTGGGGTTCAGGTAGCCGAGGAAGTGCGCGAACAGGGCTCCGGCGATGCCGGCGAAAAACGCGCCGAGCACGAACGCCATGACCTTGTAGCGCGTGGTGTCGACGCCGAGCGCTTCGGCGGCCACCTCGTCGTCGCGGATCGCGAACAGCGCGCGGCCGTGACTGCTGTGCGCGAGGTGCACCGAGAGTCCGATCACCGCGGCCGCGCCGAGACCGACCCAGAACAGGTCCACCCAGCGCGGAATGCCGGGCAGTCCGCGCGGGCCACCCACCAGGTCGATGTTGGTGATCAGCACGCGAATGATCTCGCCGAAGCCGAGCGTCACGATCGCCAGGTAATCGCCCCGCAACCGCAGCGAGGGGAGCCCGACCAGGTAGCCGGCGAGTGCGGCCAGCAGCCCGCCGAGCAACGCGGCCATCAGAAAGGCCGGGGCCGCCGCGAGCGGAGCCGGCAGCCCCGCTCCCGCGAGCGCCGCGACCCAGTGCGCGCCGATGTGCAGCGAGAACATCGCCGAGCCGTAGGCGCCGAGCGCCATGAAGCCGGCGTGGCCGATCGAGAACTGCCCGGTGAAGCCGTTGATCAGGTTGAGTGAGACCGCCAGCACCACGTTGATGCCGCACAGGATCACGACCTGCATGAGGTACGGATTCAGAAACGTCGGCAGCAGCGCGTCGAGGCCCAGCAGCACCACCACGACGGCGGCGAGCCACGCGATCGGTTTCACCTCACACCTTCTCGGCCACGTGCTTGCCGAGCAGGCCGGCGGGACGCACCAGCAGGATGATGATGAGCAGCACGAACGCGATCGCGTCGCGATAGGTCGGCGAGACGTAGCCGACCACCATGACTTCGGCGATTCCCATCACCAGCCCGCCCAGCACCGCACCCGGAATGTTGCCGATCCCACCCAGCACCGCGGCGACGAATGCCTTGAGGCCCGGCATGATCCCCATGTACGGCTCGATGCGGGGGTTCTGCAGAGCGACCAACATGCCGGCGGCGGCAGCGAGCATCGAACCGAGCACGAACGTGAAGGTGATGATGCGGTCGACCGAGATACCCATCAGCGCGGCGGCGGTGTGGTTGTAGGACACCGCCCGCATCGCCTTGCCGACCCGGGTGTTGATCACGATGAAGCGCAGCGCCGCCATCAGCAGCACCGAGACCGCGAGGATGATGAGCTGCTGATTCGTGATGTTGACGCCCATGCCCAGCGAGATGTTGTGCGGCGTCACGATCTGCGGGAAGAACCGCGGGGCGGCGCCGAACACCAGCACTCCGCCGTTCTCGAGCAGCAGCGAGACTCCGATCGCGGTGATGAGCGCCGAGAGCCGCGAGGACTTGCGCACCGGCTTGTAGGCGAAGCGCTCGATCAGGAAGCCCGCCGCCCCACACGCCGCCATCGCGATCACGAACACCAGCAGTGCCTTGGCCGGATTCGGATCGGTGCCCGCGCCGATCCAGCGCGAGGCGTAGAAGGCCGCGAACGCCCCCAGCATGTAGATGTCACCGTGCGCGAAATTGATGAGGCGCAGGATGCCGTACACCATCGTGTAGCCGAGCGCGATCAGCGCGTAGACGCTGCCCCACGTGATGCCGTTGACGAGCTGCTGGAGGAACTCGCTCACGCCCGCGGCTCAGGGCGCGACGGTGGTGTCATAGACCTTCTTGCCATCCTTGATCGCCAGCACGACCGCCGGCTTCGAGGCGTTGCGGTGCTCATCGAGCGTGATGTTGCCGGTCACGCCCGGGAAATTCGTGGTGGTCGCGATGAGGTCGCGCAGCTTGCGGGTCGCTTCCTTGCGCGCGTCGCTGCCGGCCTTCGACGACGAGAGCCCTGCGAAGGCCTTCGGATCCTGCTCGTAGAGCTTCTGCATCGACTGGAACAGCACGTTCGCGGCATCGAATGCGAGGCCCGCGATGGCATCGGGATCGCCGCCGAACTTGGCGCGGTACTTCTGCAGGAAGCTCTGCAGGCGCGGGTCCGGATTGTCGACCGCGAAGTGATTCGAGTAGGCGGCGCCGTTCAGCGCCTCGCCGCCGATCTGCAGCAGCTGATCGCTCTCCCAGCCGTCGCCGCCGAGCAGCGGCACCGTGAGGCCGAGTTCCCTGGCCTGGCGCGCGATCAGCCCGACCTCGGTGTAGTAGCCGGGAATGAAGATGGCCTGCGGCTTCTTCGCCTTGATCGCGGTGAGCTGCGGCCGGAAGTCCTGATCGCCCGCGCTGTACGCCTGCTCCTCGACGATCGTGCCGCCGATCGCGACGAAGGCGTCCGAGAAGAATTTGGTGAGGCCGACGCTGTAGTCGCTGCGCACGTCTTTGAGGATCGCGATCTGCTTGAGCTGCAGGTTCTCACCTGCGTACTTCGCCATCACCGTGCCCTGGAACGGATCGATGAAGCACATGCGGAAGATGAAATCGCCGACCTCGGTGACCTTGGGATTGGTCGACGAGGGCGAAATCATCGGAACCATTGCTTCCTGGCAGATCGGAGCCGCCGCCAGACTGCGCGACGACGCCACCTCGCCGATGACCGCGATCACCTGGTCCTGCGTCACCAGCTTCTGCACCACGGTCGCCGCCTCTTCGGGGCGCCCCTGGTCGTCCTCGACGATCGTGCGGACCGGCAGTCCGCCGATCTTCCCCTGCGAGGTGGTCATCAGCTCGTCGAGTGCCAGCTCGACGCCGTTCTTGGTCGACTGCCCGAAGGTCGGGTCGTTGCCGGTCAGCGAGCCGTACTCGCCCACCACCAACTCTTCTTTTCCGCTTCCGGCACAACCGGAGAACACCAATGACGCGCCGAGCAGGATGGTCAGGACCCACGGGCGCGATCCCATGCGCAAGGTCATACGCAGCGCTCCTCTGATGACAGCGAAAACGTCGGGTGAGCCGGGCGGAGCGCAAACGGCGCCGTCCGGAGCGCGACACCGCGAACCGGACAGCTCCGGGGCGGCGCCGGAAGGGGTGAAGGGTTAGCACGCGCCTCGGGGTTCGGCAAGCTCGGCGCGGCTGCGCCGGGTGCGATGCGTACGACGCTGCGCGGCCGATGCGCACGGCGGCCGCGAGTGTACGCACGGTGGCCGCGGGTGAGCGCGCGGTGTAGATTGCCGACGCATGGCGTTTCGACTTCGCGCAGGGATGCGCACTCGTCCGCGATCCGCGCGCCCCACGTTGCGCGCCGCCTGGCTGGCCCTCGCCCTCTTGACCGGGTCGAGCGGCTGCGCGGTTCGCGTTCAGGTCGCCCGCACCCCCTCGATTCCAGCTTCGCCGGTGGCGGCTGACTCCGCGCTCGCGCGTCCGCACCCCGGCTATGACGCGCTGCGAGAGTCGCTCGACTCGCTCGACTCTTCGGAGCTGCGCGGCCGCCGGATCGCGATCGACCCCGGCCACGGTGGCTTCTTCCGCGGCTCGATCGGCGTGAACGGTCTGACCGAATCCGAAGCCAATCTCGCCGTCTCGCTGCGGCTGCGCGAGCGACTGGTCGCGCACGGCGCGTCCGTGTTCCTGACCCGCGAAACCGATCACGACTTCCTGGTCGCAGGCGACAGCGCGCTGCGATCGGATCTCGCCGAGCGCATGCGTCGCGCCAATGCGTTCGATCCCGAGCTGTTCGTGTCGGTTCACCACAACGCGGATCCCGCCGGCCGGCACGACCAGAACGAGACTCAGACCTACTACCGCTTCGACGACGACGGCCCCTCGCTCGACGCCGCGCAGGACGTCCATCGCGCGCTGGTCCGCAACGTGGGGATCGCGGCCCAGCGGGTGATTCCCGGTAACTATTTCGTGCTGCGATCGAGCGCCGCCCCCGCACTGCTGACCGAGACCTCGTTCCTCACCAACCCCGACGTCGAAGCCCGGCTGCGCGACCCGAAGGCGATCGCGATCGAGGCCGAAGCGCTGGCGATCGGAATCGCCCGCTACTTCGCGCGCCCGCGCCCCGTGGTCGATCGCTTCGTCGCGCGCGTCGCCGCGATCGAACTTGCCGATTCCGCACGCACCGACGGCGATCCGGTGCTGACCGCGCGCCTGCGAGGCGCCACCGATGCGATTCATTGGACGGTCGACGGCGCGCGCCAGACGCCGGCGCGGTTCGGGGATTCGCTCGCATGGCTCCCTCCCGCGCCGTGGACGCACGGCTGGCACGACGCGCGGCTCAGCGCGCGGCTGGCCGGCGCAGGGTCCACGCGCGAACGGCGCGTGCGGTTCTTCGTCGCGAAACCGATCGCCAGGCTCCAGGTCGAGCCCGCGGATGCCCTCGACGACGATGCGAAGCGCATCGCGGTGCGCATCGAGTTGCGCGACGCGTGGGACGCGGCCCCACGCGACAGCGGGCTCGTCGAGGTGCGGCGCCGCTCCGGCGTCGGGATCGTGCCCGCATTGCAGCGCGTGACGATTCGAGACGGCGTCGGCTTCGCGTACCTGACG
>JABFRW010000104.1 GCA_013140805.1 Candidatus Eisenbacteria bacterium | reverse complement strand
GCGTGGAGCTTCGAGCGCGGCCATGAACGCCTGCCGAGCCCGCTCCGGGTGCTTCGAAATCTCCCAGGCGCTACCCAGCGCAGCGAGCGCGGGCCGCGCCAGGGCGAGGGCTGGCGACCGACCTCTTCGAGAATCGAGGCGGCTCGTGTGGCGTCCCCGGACGCGAGCCACGAGAGTCCGGCCCAGTAGCGCGCCTCGGTCTTGCGAGCGGGATCGAGACGCGCCGAGGCGCGCGTGAATGATTGCGCAGCGCCGGGATACTCGGCGCGCACGTACTGAAGCCGCGCGAGCGTCATCGCAATCTCCGCGGCGGCCGGCCCGCTCGTCGCTCCCTCCATCTCCGCCAGCACCCGTGGCAGACTGTCGGCTGGAACGCTGCGAAGTGCCTCGGCGAGATCGACCGGCAGGGGTCGTTGGCGCGGTGCTTCGGCCGGGCGCTCGCGGCTCGGAAACAGCCGCGCGAGCGGATTCGGAAGGCTCAGCGGCTGGCCCGGCCGGTTCGCGTCGCCACCTAGAAACACAAATCCGGACAACGCCAACAGCAGCACGAACGCCACGCCGATGCCCCACAGCGGCACACGAACGCGAGCGAGTGAACGGCTCTGTTTCGATCGCTTCATGCCCACACAGTGCAGCCACGCCCGCGTCGAGCGCAAACGCAGCGGGGTGGGCTTTCGCCCACCCCGCCGACTTCGAATCGCGTTCTATCCTGCGGACTTCGATTACTCGTCGATGTCCTCTTCGACCTTGTCGCGTTCTTTGGATCTCGGCTTCGCAGTCGCCTCGACCGGTTCTTCGACCGGCGGGTTGGCGGCGATCTCGGCGCGAACCTGATTGCGCCGTGACGTCCACTCCGCGAGGGCGATGTCGTCCTGGTCGGTGAGCCACGCCTTGACGCTCAGGATCAACCGGTGGTTCTGCACGTCCACTCGGGTCACCTTCATGGTCAGCGACTCGCCGACCTTGAACGCGTCATTCGGGCGCTTCAGATCGTCGATGCCGAGCTGCGAGAGCGGAACGAAGCCCTCGATGCCGTCACCGAGATCCACGATCGCGCCACGGTCGAACAGGCGATTTACCACGCCGCTCAACTCGAGACCCGACGGGAAGCGATCCGCGAGCAACGGCCACGGATCCTCACTGACCTGCTTGAGACCCAGGCTGATGCGACGGTGCTCCTTGTCGATTGCGAGCACCACGACTTCGACCGCGTCACCCTTCTTGAGCACTTCGCTCGGGTGCGCCACACGCTTGGTCCACGACATGTCGGACACGTGCACGAGACCGTCGATGCCCTCTTCCAGCTCGACGAACGCACCGAAGTTCGTGAGATTTCGCACCTTGCCCTTGACACGCATTCCGGGCGGGTACTTCTGGTCGAGCGTGAGCCACGGATCCGGCTCCACCTGCTTCAGGCCGAGCGAGATCTTCTCGTTCGCTTTGTCGACCTTCAGCACCACCGCCTCGATCGTGTCGCCGATGTTGACGACCTTCGAGGGGTGCCGCACGTGGCGGGTCCACGACATCTCGGAGACGTGAATCAGTCCCTCGACGCCACGCTCCAGCTCCACGAATGCGCCGTAGTCCGTGATCGAGACCACGCGGCCCTTGATGCGATCGCCGACCTTGTACTTCTCGTCGACGCCTTCCCACGGATAGGCTTCGAGCTGCTTCAGGCCGAGCGAGATGCGCTCCTTCTCGGGATCGAAGTTGAGCACCTTCACCCGCACCTTGTCGCCGATCTTCACCAGTTCCGACGGGTGCTGGACACGGCCCCACGACATGTCGGTGATGTGGAGCAGGCCGTCGATGCCGCCAAGGTCCACGAACGCACCGAAGTCGGTGATGTTCTTGACCACGCCCTCGCGGATCTGATCCTTCGCGAGGTCCTTGAGCACCGTCGCCTTCATGCGATCGCGCTCTTCCTCGAGCACCGCACGACGCGACACCACGATGTTCCGGCGCCGCTTGTTGAGCTTGATGATCTTGACCTGAACGTTCTGCCCCAGCAGGGCGTCCACGTTCTGCACCTGACGCAGCGCGATCTGCGAGCCGGGCAGGAACGCCTCGACTCCGTACAGATCCACCACCACGCCACCTTTGATCTTTCGCACCAGGCGCCCTTCGACCACTTCACCCCGGTCGTGGGCATCCTTGACCTTGTCCCAGACGCGTACGAAGTCCGCGCGCTGCTTCGACAGCACGACGAGACCGTCCTGATTCTCCATCTTCTCGAGGAACACTTCGATGGCGTCCCCGACCTTCAGCACCGACGGGTCCGGGAATTCGGATAGCGAAATGATCCCTTCGCTCTTGAATCCGACGTCGACGAGCACGTCCTTGTCGTCGATCGAGAGGATCGTGCCGCGCACGATCTCGCCCTCGCCGAGCGACTTCATGGACTCCTCGTACTGGCCGAACATCGCGGCGCGCATTTCGTCCGAGATGTCGTCGTCTTCGTCGTAGTTGAGCGGAAGGGGTGGCGGTCCCAAGGCCCGAGGAGGTAGTTCCTGCTCGGGGTTGAGGGTGGTGTCCGAGACCTGCGACATGAGTGAGAAGCCTCCTACGGCGTGGAAGTGACGGAGCGGATCAGGCCGCCCCGCGGGACGCAGACGTTTGCTGGCCGGTGCGAAGCACCGCGATCTCGCGCATCACCGCGTCGCCTACCGCCTGGTAGAGCGCGCGCCCCGGAGTGAGATCCTCCTCCGGGCCGACGTAGTCCTTCCAGGGCCGCGCGACGCCGAACCAGATGCGCACGAGACCGCGTTGCTTCCAGAATCGAGACGACTGATCGCTCCCCGAGATGTAGCACGGCAGGATCGACGCATCTCCCTGTACCGCGAGCAGCCCGACCCCGGGACGCGCCGGATGCAACTCGCCATCGCGAATCCGCGTCCCTTCCGGGAACACCATCAGCGCATCGCCGCGCTTGAGAACTTCGATCGCACGCGACATGCCCTGCAAGTCCGCCATTCCGCGTCGGATCGGGATCGAGTTGACCGAGGCGATCAGCGGTCCGAGCAGTGGCATCTGGAAAAGCTCACGCTTCGCCAGAAAATGGAGTTCCCGTGACTGCGCCGCCCCGACCATGGGCGGATCCCAGAACGAGATGTGATTCGACGCCAGAATCAGCCCACCTGTGCGGGGGACATTCTCCCGGCCGCGAACCTCCCAACCCGTGAGGAGTCCGAGGGCGCCGCTCACCGAAGAGCGCGCAGCACTGTAGTACCAGGGCACGATTTTTCCAAGTCCTCGAGGGTCCAAGTGCCCGTGCGATCCAGGGGGCACTCCGGTCCGTTTCAGGGGGCCGCGTCGCCGGGTCGATTCTCGGCCGCACCGACGTCTGGAAAGGCCGGGTGACGGCGCACCACATCGAGAACTCGAGCGACCTGCTCCGCGATATCGAGACCGGAAGTATCCACCACCACGCTTCCGGGCGCCACCGCGAGCGGGCTGTCCGCACGGGTGCGATCGCGCTCGTCGCGTCGCGCAAGATCGTCCCGGACCTCGGCGAGCCGCGCCGGGATCCCCCGCTCGACCAGCTCCCGATGCCGCCGCAGCGCGCGCGCCTCGAGATCGGCATCGAGGAAGATCTTCACTTCGGCATCGCTGAAGACCACGCTGCCCAGATCCCGACCCTCCGCCACCAGCGGCCCGCGAGCCCTCAGCGCGCGCTGAATCTCGACCAGTCGCCGCCGCACCACGCTGCGGGCCGCGAGGCGCGAACTCAGCTCGCTGACTTCGGGCGTGCGGATGCGATCCGAGACCTCGACGCCATCGAGCCACACCGCCGGATGGTCGGTTCGCCCACTCAGCGTCATCTCGGTCGCGGACGCGAGTGCCTCGAGAGCCACATCGTCTTCCGGGCGTAGTCCCCGCTCGACGACCTTGAGCGCAAACGCCCGGTAGAGCGCACCGGTATCGACGTAGAGAAAGCCCAGCGCGTCGGCGACCGCGCGAGCGGTGGTGCTCTTCCCGGCCCCCGCGGGGCCGTCGATGGTGACGACGAAGCTCACTCAGCGCCCCTCGGCCGGATGCTCGAGTCGGCCGCCGAGTCGGGCCAGCACCGACTCGAACTCCGGAAACGACGTCGCGATGGAACGCGCGTCGTCGATCCTCACCGGTTGCGCGGCCCGCGTGCCCATGACCGCGAACGCCATCGCGATCCGGTGATCGTTGCGCGCTTCGATGGCGCCGCCTCGCAACTCCCCTCCCACGATCTCGAGCCCGTCGGGCGCCTCATGCACTTCGATGCCGAGTCGGGTGAGCCCTTCGGCCAGCGTGCGCAGGCGATCGCTCTCCTTGACGCGCAGTTCCGCAGCACCGCGCAGCCGCGAGGTCCCGCGCGCCGCACTGGCGAGAATAGCCCACGCCGGGACCTCGTCCACGAGCCGTGGCACCCATTCGCTCGGAATGTCGAAGGCCCTCAGCTGCTCGGGTCCGCGCACCGTCACGTCGCCCACCGGGTCGCCGCTCGCTTCGCCGCGCGAGGTCACGATCACCTCCGCACCCACGGCCTCGAGCACCTCGAGAAATCCGGTGCGGGTCGGATTAAGCGTCAAGCCGGTTGCCGTCACCTCCGCACCCGGTGCGGCGGCGGCGGCGGCGAGCAGGAACGCCGCAGCCGAGGGATCCGCCGGCACTCGAAACTCCCGTGCGGTGACGGGCGATCCCGATCGCACTCGAAGACGCCGCGCGCCGCTCGCCTCGGCTTGGACCTCGATGGGCAGTCCGCATGCGGCCGCCATGCGCTCGGTGTGGTCGCGCGCCGGGCCCGGAATCTCGATCAGGGTCTCACCGCTCGCGCGCCAACCGGCGAAACACAGCGCACTGGCGACCTGGGCGCTCGAGACCGCGAGCCGATGCGCGCACCCGCGCAGTGTCGCACCACGCACGTGCAGCGGCGCGAAACGATCGCCCTCGGCGGCCGTGAGCACCGCTCCCATCGCACGCAGAGGCTCGATCACGCGATCGAGCGGCCGACGCGACAGCGAACGATCACCGATCAGCGTCACCTCGAACGACTGCGAGGCGAGGATTCCGGCCAGCAGTCGCAGTGTGGTGCCGGAATTACCGCAGTCGAGCGGTTGCTGCGGGGCACTCAGTCCCCGATTCGAAAGCAGCACGCATGGGTCCGCAGATCGCTCGATTCGGACGCCGAGCGCCGCGCAGGCCGCACTCGTGCGCTCGCAATCCTCGCCGAGGTTGGGATCGACGACCCGGGTCTCTCCCGCGCCGAGCAACGCAAAGAGGTAGGCCCGATGCGTGATCGACTTGTCACCGGGAGGCCGAAAGCTGCCTCGCAATGCGGGGCCCGTCCGAACGACGAGCGCGCGAGGCGCCCCGTCCTCGAGCCCCGCCCCGGTCACCGCGCCTTGCGCGTGGTGCGCTTTCGCGCCGCCGAGCGTGCCCTGGTCGTCGAACGCGTCGTCGCGCGCCTGGCGACCTTGCGAGCCGCCTTCGGA
>JABFRW010000103.1 GCA_013140805.1 Candidatus Eisenbacteria bacterium | reverse complement strand
GGATCGTTGTAGAGGAAGGTCAGGTTCTGCACCGAGAACGAGGCCGGGTCGCCCGGCGTGCCGGTGCCCGACTGATTGAGCGCGAAGGTGTAGAGGCCGTAGTCGACGTCGTCCTCGGTCGCCGCCGGCAGCGTGTACGAAGCGACGTACTTGTTGCCGCCCAGCGGGTGCGGGTACTTGAAGGCGCCGTAGGGCCACGGCTCGCCGTCGGTGTTGACCTGGGCGGTGAGCACGTCCCAGTTGGTGCCCGAGGGGCCGGTGCGCGGATCCGCCGGGCCCTCTTCCATCTTGAGCACCGCGATCGGGCCGGCGTCGTTGTTGATCATGGTCGACTCGATCGCGATCAGGCGACCATCCGGAGTCGGCACCGCGTGGAAGAAGTTGCGATCGTGCGGGCCGTACAGGTGGAAGGTGCTCGAGCCGTCCGGATTGGTGAAGAACAGCGGGAAGCGGTTGAAGTCGCCGAAGTGATCCCAGCGCGTGTACATGATGCGGCCGTCCGGCAGCAGCGCGGGATCGAAGTCGTCGCTCTGGTTGAAGCTGATGCGCTCCATGTTCCCGCCATCGGCGTCGGCGGTGTACAGGTGCTCGGCGGGCGAGTGGTTGTACTCGTCCATTTCATTGTCGCGATTGCTGGTGAACAGGATGCGGTTGTTCGGCAGATAGGTCGGATCGAAATCGTCACCACCGCCGTTCGTCACCTGGCGCAGTCCGGTGCCGTCGGCGTTGATCTCGTAGATGTTGCGGTTCGAGCCGCCGGCCGGACGCATCGAGAACATGATCTTCAAGCCGTCGAACGACACTTCGGGATCGAAGATCGAAGCCCCGGTGAAGTTCGTGAGCGGGGTGACCACGCCGTCAGGCGCGATCGGCGACAACTTGTAGAGGTTGCCGGACGCATTCGAACGATTCAGCGTCTCCTCGGTCTGGGTCTTCACGAACACCAGCGCGTCGGTGGTCGGTTCCTCCTGAATGAGGTCGTCGGGAGCGCTCTCACGACAGCCCGTGACGGCGAGCGAAGCGAGCATCGCGGCGCCGAATAGCGCCGTGAAGGTCACGGAAGCGGGATGGAGGCGATGAGTCCGCATGATGTTCAAGAGCCCTCCGATTGAGATCCGTGCGTCACGGCCGGATCGACCGATAGAAGGAGAGACCGATCGTCTCCTGGACGTAGTTGTAAGTGACGACACCCTCGCGATCGCGATCGCGACCGAACACGGTCGCGTACCGCATCTCACCGCGCAGAGCGAGATCGCTGCGCAGATACAGCTCGAGTCCGCCGCCCACGGTGAGTGCGTTCTTGGTCACCGGGTCGGCGTTCAACGATTGGCCTGGGAACACGATCATCATTCCGTAGCCACCGGTGCCGTAGGGCTGGAAGCGCCCCGGCAGCGGCGCACGGACGATCGCGCTCAACGAGTGGATGACGGCATGCACCGACTGCGCCGGGTTGTGCCCGAGCATGGCTTCGTAGCCGAGCCACGCATTCGGGTTGTAGGCGAGCCGGAAGGCGAACAGCGATTCGCTGCCGAGCCGCCCGTAGCCGGGGCTGAAACTGATGCGGTTCATGAACGCCCGTGGCCCGGGCGCGAGCCGATACGGGTGCTCGGAGAGTTCCGGAACCAGCGCCTCGATCTCGCCGCCGCTGCGCCGCGCGGTGCGCGACGCATCGAAACGCGGGGCTTCGATCGACTCGGTGAGACTCGGGTCGGAGGTCGCGGAATCCGCGGCGACGGGCTCGAGCTCGGCGTGAGCGATCGGTGCGACGGCGGTGAGGCCGGCCGCGAGGGCGAGTGCACGCAGCACGTTGCGGTGCGAGGACGCGCTCAAGGCGTCTCCTCGCTCGTGACCCAGGCGTGCAGCGCGACCCAGTCGGAATCCGACTTGGTCGCGAACGGCTTGAACTGGTGGGGTGTGCCACCTGCGGCGATTGCGAGCGGCTCGGTCAGAATCGGGCTCGACTCGAGCGCCGTCGCCCACACCTGCAGGCTCAGCTGGTTGTAGTCGAACTGCGCGTTCTTGGCGCCCGGCGGCGAGAGCTCCAGCGTGCCGCGAATGCCGCCACCGTGGCAGTCACCCTCGGCGTCGCAGCCGTGGCGCGTGATCACCGGCTCCACGCTCGACTGGAACAGCGCGTAGCTCAGCACCACCTGCTGTCCGCCCGAGGGCGGCGCCGGCGGTTCGGTCGGCGAGCTGCATCCATGCACGACGCCCGGGAGCACCAGCGACGCGAGAATCAACGACGCGCCACGGCGACCTCGAGCTCTGCTCGCGAGTCCAGCCACACGACCTCCGATGCGTGCGAACCGCAGTCCACACACGTGCGATTCGACCGAATTCCATCGCGAGGCCCGAGAGGGATTCTCCCCATGGCGCACACGAGGTTGCGGCCGATTCGAAATCCATCATGCCGACCATCCGATGGTCAGACGGGGAGGGATCACGCAAGAGGTGGGCCATGGAGTCGCGTCACGACTGAACGTGGTGTGTGCGCACGACCTGTGACGCTGGTCGCGGCCTCGGGGAGCGCGACGGATCGACTCGCGGTCGGGGAACGCGCACGCGATCGGGCGCGCTCGAGTGACGAAATGCAATGCGGAGAAGCGAGGGGATCTACCGAGGAGAATCGTTCGAGTGCGTCAAAAATACTCGACGACGATCAATCCCCTGGCCGACGGTTCGAGAACGAAACGATTCTGGAGCGTCGACTCGATCCACAACGTGTCGGGTGCCGCGCGACCGGGCGAGACGAACATCACATCGAGATCAGTGCGCTCGCGCGCCTTGCGTTTTGCATCGCGTGGCCCGAGCACGAAGAACACCTTGCCCCACGCGTCGGCCTCCATGGCAGTGGGCGCGAGCACCGTGACCGCGATCACGCCGTCGGCCGGCTGCCCGTCCCGCGGGTCGATGATGTGCCCGTAGGTCTTTCCGTTGGCGGCTACGAACTGTTCGTACTTGCCGGAGGTGGCGATTCCCCGGCCGGTCAACGGCACGCGTCCGAGCGAGGGCACGCGGTCGCGCGGATCGCGCACGCCGATGCGCCAGGACTCGGCGCCTGGAGGTGCTCCGAGCGCGAACATGTTGCCGGACAGATCCACGAGCGCGTTGACCACGCCTCGCGCGCTCAGCCGCGCCGCCGCCGCGTCGACGCCATAGCCCTTGGCGATCCCACCGAGGTCGATCTTCACCCCCGGCTGCGAAAAGTGAAGCGTGCGTCGCGTTGAATCCCATTCGAGCCGCTGACTGCCGACGCTCGCGAATGCGGTGCGCACCGCTTCATCGCTCGGGACGCGTTTGGGACCGCCGATGAAACCCCAGGCCCGCACCAGCGGTTCGACCGTGATGTCAAACGTGCGCTCGCCCTCGCGCCAGCAGCGCAGCGCCATGTCGAGCACGCGTGCGACCTCGGGCTCGACCTGCGTGGTCTCCCGGGCAGCGACTCGATTGATGCGCGCCACCTCGCTGGTCTGCGTCCAGTTGCTCATCAGGGAGTCGACGCGCATCAGGGCGGCCTGCGCCTCGACCGCGATCGCGGCGGTCGCGACCGAGTCGCCGGTCACGATCACCACCTGGGCATAGGTGCCCATGGTGCGCGTGCGGTAGGCGACGCTGCGCGTCTCGGGTGGCTGAGTGAGCGCCGGGGCTGCGAGGCTCGCAAGTGCGAGCGCGGCCGCTCCCACGAGCGCTAGAACTCCCAGCCTTCCGTGGCCGATCACGTCGCCTCCTTCATAGATGATGAGTGCCCGGGCGGGGAGCCGGCGGGTGACCCGCCGGGTATCGGTCGCGGGGCCGGATCTCCTGAGCCGCACGCTACGAGCCGTACCCCGCCGCCGCAAGGCTGTTCGCCCCTGACCGGCCGGACGTAAAGGAGGTGACAGGCAGCACGGGCCACCCGGATGTGGGGCATCCTTGAGGAGGGGAACGGTGAGTTCGAATCGGTTAGGGTTCCCGCCATGCCGAACCCACCCGAGTCCAATTCCGCTCGAGCGAATGCTGCTTCCGACCTGCTGCTCACCGTCGAGTTGCTGCGTCGCGCGAAGCAGGGCGATCGACCCTCGCTGGAGGCCCTCAGCGCTCGCTACCTTCCGCGACTTCAGCGCTGGGCGAGCGGCCGACTTCCCAACTACGCTCGTTCGCTCTTCGACACCTCGGACCTGGTCCAGGAAACCCTGCTCAAAGCGCTCGAGGGGCTGGATGGAATCGAGGTCCGTGGGCCGGGCGGTTTTCAGGCTTACGTTCGCCAGGCGGTGCTCAACCGCATCCGCGATCAGATTCGCTGGGCGCGACGTCGACCGGGCCCCGAAGGGGTCCCCGAAGACCTCACCGACCGCGCGCCCTCGCCGCTCGAACATGCGATCGGCGCCGACGTGCTGGAGCGCTACGAATCCGCGCTCGCGCGACTCAGCGAAGACGAGCAGCGGCTTCTCCACCTTCGCATCGAGCTGGACTTCGACTACGAGGAGATCGCGGGCATGACGGAGCGACCGAGCAGGGATGCCGCTCGCATGGCCGTTCAACGCGCACTGCGCCGACTGGCGGAGGCCATGAGCCATGAATCCTGACGACCTGCGCCTCGAGGAACTGACCTCGCGCCTGATGGATGGAGAAGCCGTCGACTGGGATGCCGCCGAGTCCGAATTGAAGCGCAGCGACTCGACCGCGAGCGTGCGCGCCCTGCGCGAGGTGTCGCGGATCGCGCAGTTCAACCGAACGCTGCAGCGCGAGCGCGGAGCGATCCCGGCGCGCCACGCGCCGCCGGTCGCGAGCCTCGAGCCCGCGCGCTGGGGGAGCCTGCTGCTGCTCGAGCGGGTGGGCGTCGGCGCCAACGGTGAAGTGTGGCGCGCGTGGGATCCGCGACTTCAGCGCGAAGTGGCGCTCAAGTTCCTGCAGCCCAAAGGCGCCTGGCCCGCGGCCGATGCCGCCGCCTCGCCGCTGCTCGAGGAGGCGCGAGCGCTGGCGCGGGTGCGGCACGCCAACGTGGTCGCGGTCCACGGCATCGGCGATGCCGACGGCCGGGTCGGCATGTGGATGGAGTTCCTCGGCGGCACGACGCTCGAGAAGGCGATCCAGCGACTCGGCAAGTTGCCGGTCGCCGAAGTGATTCGCATCGGTCGCGACCTTGCGCGGGCACTCGGTGCGGTGCATGCGGCAGGACTCATTCACCGCGATCTCAAGCCCGCCAACGTGGTGATCGAGCGCGACGCCCGCGTGGTGCTCACCGACTTCGGACTCGGCCAGCAGGTCGCGCTGGCCGCTGCCGACCCGGTGCGCGATTCCGGCACCCCCATGTTCATGGCCCCGGAACGCCTCGACGGAGATGCGGCGACCGTGCGCTCCGACCTCTACGCGCTTGGCATGACGATGTGGTGCGCACTCACGGGCGCGCACCCGTTCACGGCGACGACGCTTGCGGAGCTGGAAGTCGAAGCGCGACGCGGGCCTGCGCGCTCGCTCACCGCGCTGCGCTCCGACGTGCCCGCGTCACTGGCACGCGCCATCGAGCGCGCGATCGCTCCGAGCGCCGAGTCGCGTTTCGCAGATGCCGAGGCGTTTGCGCAGGCGCTCGAAGCGATCGACACGAGTGCGGTCGCCAGGCCCGCAGTGAGCCGAGCCCCGCTCGGCCGCTGGCTCGCCGCCGCCGCGGTGCTCGTGGTGCTCGCGGGGACCTGGTTCGTGTGGCAGGGCCGGGCGGGGCGCCAGGCTTCGGTCGCGTCGACCGGGACTTCGCAGGCTCCTTCGCTGGCAGCGCAGAACCCGGCGGCGGATGCCGCGATCGCGGCCTACGATGTCGAGGCCAGCTTCGTGCGGCGTGGTGCAGAGGGCGACGAACGGCTTGCGACCGGCGATCGCGTGGGGCCCGGCGACCGGCTGTCGCTCGAGTTCCGCTCGACGCGAGCCGTGCACGTCTATGTGTTGAACGAAGACGAGCGCGGCGAGTCGTACCTGCTGTTCCCGCAGCCGCTGTTCGATCGCGGCAATCCGATCCCCGAGAACGCGGCGGTGGTGCTGCCCGGCACCGTCGGCGGTCGTGAGAACGCGTGGACCGTGACGAGCCGTGGCGGTCGCGAGCACTTCCTGGTGATCGCGAGCCCCAAACCGGTCGCCGAGATCGAGGCCGAGCTGAGCAAGCTGCCGGCGCCGCGCGCCGGGCATCCGATCGAGTACGCGGCGATCGCGCCTGCCACCGTCGAACGCCTGCGAGGGGTCGGCGGGGTGGCCGCGATGCCGCGCGACAGCGGACCGCGCCGGGCGGGGGCATTCGATCGTTTCGCCGCACTCGCGGGACGCGAGATCGGCGTGCGCGGGGTGTGGGTGCGCAGCGTGACGCTGACGAATCCGGTTCGCTAGTCGCGCGGCGCGGCTCGCGCCACGCCTACGGGCCCGCGCCGGCTTTGGTCAGCTTCGCTCGAATCGCGTTCATGCGCGTCTCGTTTCGCGTGGCCTCAGCGGTGAGGCCCAGATCGCGCTGGACGGAGGCGACGGCTTCGAGGTCGTCCGATACGTCGGCCGATTCCGGACCGTGCATCTTCTCGTCCATCGCCAGCACGCGCAGGAGCGCCCGGAGCGCCTGGTCGTGCTGGCCCAGCGCGGAGCGGGCTGCCGCGAGGTGATAGAGCGAGAGCGCCAGGGACGGGCTCGAGGCCGAGACTCGTTCGTGAATGCTCACCGAGCGTTGCAGCAGCTCGAGCGCGCGCGGCACGTGGCCCGACTGCAATTCGAGCAACCCCAGGTTCATCCAGCCCTGCGCGACCTCGGGATGATTCGGCCCATAGACGCGGATCAGAACCTCGATCGACTGCTCGAAATAGGGTCGCGCCTCATCGCCTTTCGCATCCTCTGCGAAGCTGATCGCGACGTTGCCGAGGTCCCTGGCGACCTTCGGATGGTCCTCGCCGTAGATCGCCCGGTGAACCTTCAGCGCGGCGAATGCGAACTCGCGCGCGCGATCGAGGTGCTTGGCCTGGGAATTCGCGCTGAAGAGCGCGGTCAGCACATTGCCGGTCAGATGGTGATTCTCACCGTGGAGCCGACGCGTCAGGGTCAGCGCGCGATCGAGGATCGTGAGCGCCGAGTCGGTCTGGCGGGTGTGGAGGCGAATGTTGGCCTGACCGATGAGCAGATTGAGCAGCCGCTCCTCGTCGGGCGGGCGCCGCTGGGACAGCAGCGACAGAGCGCGATCAAGGCCGCGGTTCGCTTCGCCGTACTCGCCCGCATCGTCGAGTGCAGAGCTCGAGTTGCCGAGTGTCGCGATCAGGCCATCCGTCCCGCTCGCTCCGAGTGCTTCGTAGCGCTCCACCGCTTCTGCGTAGGCTGCTCGAGACTCCTTGACCATGCCGAGCTCTTCGAACACGCGCGCCTGCTGAGCGACGCCCTGCGCGATCTCGGCATCGCCGGCCCGCAGGTGCTTGCGCCTCAGTGCCACCGATGCGTCGGTCATGCTGAGCGCGCTGTCGGGGATCCCGAGACTCAGGTACACACGACCGAGTGCTCCCATCATGCGGGCCTGCATCGCGGGTTCGCTCGCAAGTTCATCGCGCACCTGGCGGGCTCCCACGTCGACGACCTGGCGCGCGGTGAGCGTGGCGCCTCGCGTCTTCTCGGGGTTGGCCTGCTCGAACAGATTGACGAGGAATTCGGAGGTGCGCGTGGCGGTCGCGGCTTCGAGGCGCGCGAGTCGCTCGGACTCGACCGAGCGCACGTAGAGGACACCGAGCCCGATTGCCGCGACCACCAGCAGCAGCAGCGCGACGGCGGCGGTCGCGAACAACGGCTTACGCCGTGCCACGAGCTTCTTGATCTGGTACATCGTGCTCGCGGGGCGCGCCTGAATCGGCTGCGAGGTGAGGAAGCGCTCGACGTCGTCGCTGAACGCGGCGGCGCTCGCATAGCGCCGATCGGGCTCTTTCTCGAGCGCGGCGCCGACGATGGTTGTGAGATCGGGGTCGAGCCGCAGCGAGGACTGCCACACCTCGGCGAGCGGACGTGGAGCCTGCTCGCAGATCACACGCACCGCCGAGAGCAGCGAGGTCGCGTCGACGGCATAGGGCCGTTGCCGGGTGAGCATCTCGTAGAGAATCACGCCCAACGCGTAGACGTCGGTGCGAACGTCGATCGCCCCCGACTCGCCGCGCGCCTGTTCGGGCGCCATGTAGGGGAGTGTCCCCTTGATGTCGCCGGTTTCGGTGACCTGGCTGGCGCCGATGTCTTCTTCGGTGATGCGCGCGAGGCCGAAGTCCAGAATGCGCACCATCGCGTTCAAAGGTGAGGAGCCGGTTGCGGACGCGGGTGCGTCGGTCACGATCAGATTCGAAGGCTTGAGATCGCGGTGGATGACGCCGCGCTGATGCGCGTAGTGCACCGCGTCGCAGATCTGGCGGAACAGCCGCAGACGCAGCTCGATCTCGGTGCGATCGGGATTGGCGGGGCGGCTCGTGAGCCACTCCCCGAGACTCGGGCCGCGCACCAGCTCCATCGCGAAGTAGTGGCGGCCTTCGGGGGTGCGCCCCGACTGATAGATCTTGCCGATGTTCGGGTGGTCGAGCCGCGCGAGCGTCGAGGCTTCGCGCTCGAACATCTTGAGCCGCAGGTCGTCGACGATCTCGGTGCCGCGCACCACCTTGAGCGCCACGAGCCGGCGGGGCGAGGGCTGCTCGGCCTCGTACACCACCCCCATGCCGCCCTGGCCGAGGATGCCGAGAATCCGATACTCGCCGATGTGCTCGGGGAGCGCGCGAATCGAGTCGTGGTGCGGCGGCTTTCCGTGTGAGCTAAGAGTCGGAGTGGCGTCTCCGGCCATCGTTTCAGCGTCGGCCGGAGAATCGCCGGGGCGGTCCAGGTCGTTCATGCGACTCCCGTTTCGTGTGCGGGCTTCGAACCGCGCGTCAGGCTCGTGAGCACCAGATAGACGAGCCCCGCGACCGCGAAGCCGAGGAACCATGCGTAGGAGTAGAGCGACTTCCACAACGGCGCGACGCTCGTGAACGTACTCGGGAACGCCTGTGCGAGAAAACCGGGCACGCACGGGGCGATGCCGACGATCAGCGCGATCAGCGCGATCGGGTTCACGCCGCCGCGATACTCGTAGCGGCCGCCGCGACGGTAAAGATCGTCGAGCGACAATTCACGTCCGCGCAGTACGAAGTAGTCGGCGATGAGAATGCCGCCGATCGGCCCGAGCAGCGCCGAGTAGCCGATCAGCCAGGTGAAGATATAGCCCTGCGAACTCGCGAGCAGCTTCCACGGCATCATCGCGAGTCCGAGAAATGCGGTGATGAGTCCGCCGGTCCGGAATGAAATGCGCCGCGGTGCGAGGTTGCTGAAGTCGTTGGCGGGCGAGACGACGTTGGCGGCGAGATTGGTGGTGAGGGTCGCAACGCTCAACGCGACCATGGCGAGGATCACGGTGAACGGACCGCCGATCCGCCCAAGGAGTTCGACCGGGTCCCAGATCACCTTGCCGCCGGGAAAGATGATCACCGTCGCGGAAGTGACGGCCACACCGATGAAGGCGTAGAGCGTCATGGTGGGGGGTAGCCCGAGCACCTGCCCGACCACCTGATCACGTTGAGAGCGGGCGTAGCGTGTGAAGTCCGGAATGTTGAGCGACAGCGTCGCCCAGAAGCCGACCATTGCGGTCAGCGACGGCAGGAACACCGGCCAGAAGGCGGCGAAGTCCGGGAACCGGGACGGCTGAGAGAGGATCGGCCCGAATCCACCTGCCCGCGTGTAAGCCCAGCCGAGCAACGCCAGTCCCACGATGATGAGAAACGGCGCCGAGACCGACTCGAGCCACTTGATGCTCTCGGTGCCCTTGACGATGAACCACACGTTGATGAGCCAGAACACGATGAAGCCGAGCGCCTCGCCGGTGGTGAGTCCGAACCAGGCCGGCAGGACATTCGGCAGGCTCGCGGCTGCCGGCCACAGCTGCTTCGTGAGGGTCCAGAGGGCGGCGCCACCGAACCAGGTCTGGATCCCGAACCACCCGCACGCCACCAGCGCTCGCAGCAACGCCGGAACGTTCGCGCCCAGCACGCCGAAACTCGCGCGCGCGAAGACCGGGAACGGAATGCCGTAGCGAGCGCCCGCATGGGCATTGAGCAGCATCGGCAGCAGCACGATCGTGTTGCCGAGGAAGATCGTGAACATCGCCTGCGACCACGACATGCCGGAATCGATGAGCCCCGAGGCCATGGTGTAGGTCGGAATGCACACCGACATCCCGATCCACAGCGCACAGAAGTGCCACCAGTTCCAGGTGCGCTTCGAGGCCGGGACCGGGGCGAGATCGGAATTCGAGAGCTGATCGCTGGGATTCGAGAGTGCGGCATCGGAAGCGGCCATGCGGACCTCCAACGGACCGAATTCGAGCGGCGCGAAGTGACGCAGACTAGCACGGTCGATCGCTCTCGGCGTGCGGTTGGGTCGTCGCTCGGGGAGCCGTGAAGTAGCGGAATTCTCGTCGCTTGCCGAAGCCTCGTGCGCGCGCCGTTCCCTCGTTCCGCGTCCAGCGCTCGAGATGGCGCAGCTCTCGCATGATCGGGCGGACTGTCACAAATCGCAGGGCTCATGGGATCCATCACGCGAGCCGGGCCGCAGCCCGAAGCTCGAACAGAGGGGGGCATGACAGGTCGCAGGTACCCTGCAGTGATGTGGATCACGGCGTTCATGCTCTCGAGCGTTACGGCGCGCGCGCAAGAAGCGGCGCCGTGCACTACGGCGCCCAGAGTTTCCGGCTACATCCAGATTTACTACAAGTCGCGAGTCGAACGGAGCGGCGACCGTGTGACCGAACCCGACGTGTTTCGATTCGGGAGAGTGAAGATTCAGGTCGACGGTAAGTTGAGTCCCGCGGTTTCGTACGTGGTCGAGATCGATCCACGTTCTCCGCAGGTCGAGGGGTTGCTGCGCGACTGCTACCTGGAGTGGGGATTTCATCCTCATCAAGCCCTGCGCGCCGGACAAATGAAGACTCCCTTCGGGTGGGAGAATCGCACCTCGACTGCGGACCTCTTCACCGTGAACCGAACCGAAGTCGGGGAGTTGTTCGGGCGCGGATTGAAGCTGCGCGACATCGGTGTGGGGTGGTTCGGCCACGTTCCGCTCGGTCGCGGCTTTCGGATCGAGCATGAGCTCACGGTCACGAACGGCGCGGGACTGAGCGTCCAGGCCGACGACGATCGACGGAAGAACGTGTTTGGGAGGCTTGGGTTTCGCTCGAAGCGCCCGAGCGCAACCGTCTGGCTGGGAGTGTCGGGTGCCTCAGGCAGCGTGAACGAGCCGATCGACCCGGGTCCGCCTCCGGTTCCGGGTCTCTCGATCGATTTCAATCGGCTCGGCGTGGACGCGGAACTGGACACGCGTCGCGCACTGGCAGTGGTCGAGTATGCGCGCGGGGAGGAGAACGCAAGCCTTCCCGACCAGGGCGGCACGCTCGACGCCTGGTACGTGCTGGTCGCGGGAAAGACGCGCTGGAACGGTGGACCGGTGGTGCGCTATGACGTGTTCGACACCGACACCCATCGATGGACCATAGGCGTCTACCACGGACTGCCCGGCGCGCCGCTACGTGCGATCGTCACCTACGAGGTGATGTCGGAACCGGACCTGCGTCACGATGACCGCTTGCTGGTGTGGATGCAGGTCCGATTCTAGCGCTCCGACGAACTCGACGCCGCGACTTCGCATGAGCGAAGGGGAGGGCAAATATCCGTGCCGTCACTTCCCGGAGCTGCCTCCCAGCCCTGCCGCGCGACCCCCACAGCCGAACTCCGCCCCCGAGTCGAACCAGATCGGGTGCGGAGTCGGCATTCGAGACGCGTTGATGAAACTCAAGAGTCGCGCTATCGCTTGCGTCTCGCGGGGGACTGCGGGATGAACTTCGCAATGTCCATGCCGAGACGTCCATTCAAGGAGATCCGCGGTTCGACCACGCCAGAAATGGAGCGAAACGCTACACGTCGGCCACCTGACTGCGACATCCGATACAAGAGTTGCGGTGGCCATGATCGCCCCCTTGAGCGCGCGCGCATACAGGACTACGGTGCCCCCTGTGAAGAACTCAACCGATAGTCCTTCTGCCGCCACTGAGCAGATCTGGACGCGATTCCTGAGCGGCCGCTGTTCGGGCGATGAAATCGAGAACAGTCCGATACTCCGACGCTGGGACCGCTCCGTTCGGCTCGGCGCGACCGCCGAAGGGCTGGCCGAACCCGTCGTCGTGCCCGACTCGCAGCGGCTGGTTGCGCTCGAGCCTCTCAAGCCGCTGCTCACCGCTGATGCGCCGTTCGAGGCATTCGCGAGCTCGCTCGCGAATGCTGGATTCTGCGGCATCCTCAGCAGCGCCGATGGAGTCGTGTTGGCACGTCGCATCGCCGAACCGTTCTCCAATCGAATGACGGAAGCGCGACTCATCGAGGGAGCACTGTGGAACGAAGCCTCACGGGGCACCAACGGGATCGGCACTGCGGTGGCCGAACACTTGCCTGTGGCGGTCGTCGGCTTCGAGCACTTCGAGAAGCGTAACCACGTGCTGTGCTGCTATGCGGCGCCGATTCGTGACGTGCGCGGGCGAGTCGTTGGCGTGCTGGATGCGACCGGGCCCGCCCGCGATGCCTCGGAGTTTGCGTTCGCGTCGGTTCAAGCCGCCGCCGCCGCCATGGAATCCGTCTTACGTGCGCGTGCCTATGACGCCTCGATCAGCGGAGGTCTGTTCGCGCTGGAAGCGCTGCTCGCCAAGCTTCCGCACGCGGCCCTGCTGATCGAGACCACAGGGCGCGTGCGTCGCGCCAATGAACCGCTCCTGAGGCTGCTGCCGCGGCGTGACGAGCCCCAGGAGCTTGCGCTGCTGTCCTGGGATGGGCTCGTTCCAACGGCGAGTCCGCGGCTCCGCGAATCCGACGCCGCGTTGCCCTCATGGTTGCGCGGAGTGCGACTCGAGGTCGAGCCGGTCTCCGGCCCCGACGGAGCGATCGCCGCGATCGTGCACTTGCTCGATCGACCCCCGGCCCGGACCTCCGCGCGAGGCCGCGCTGTCGTTTCTCAGGCATTCGCAGCCATCGTGGGAAGCGATCCGGCTCTCATGGCCGCTCGCGAGCACGCCGAGCGCTTTGCGCGCTCGGGGTTACCGATCTTGCTCCAGGCGGAGACCGGCACCGGCAAGGAGCTGTTTGCGCGCGCCATTCATGCGGGCAGTCGTCGTGCCCACGGCCCCTTCGTGCCGGTCAATTGTGGATCGCTCACCGGTACGTTGCTCGAGTCCGAGCTCTTCGGCTACAGCCCCGGGGCGTTCACGGGTGCTGCCGGGGGCGGGCGCATGGGCAAGCTTGCAGCCGCGGACCAGGGGACGCTGTTCATGGACGAAGTGGCCGAACTCTCACCGACCGCCCAGGCGATGTTGCTGAGATTCCTCGATGACGGAACCTACTATCGAGTCGGCGAGGCCGAGGAACGTCATTCCGATGTGCGACTGATCGCCGCGACTTGCCGTGATCTCACTCCGATGCTCGCCGACGGCCGGTTTCGGAGCGACCTGTTCTATCGCCTTCGAGGTGTGACCATCGGCCTTCCGGCTTTGCGTGAGCGATCCGACCGGCGCGAGCTGACCGAGGCCATTCTCGCCGGCTTCGCCAGGCGAAATGAGCAGACTCATGCCCTCGCCGTATCACCGGCCGCTGCGCGATGGGTCGATCATCACTCGTGGCCCGGCAACGTTCGTGAACTTCGCAGCGCGCTGGAGTACGCGGCCGTGCTGGCCGAAGGCGCGAGCCGTATCGAGAGATGGCACTTGCCCATCGAGGCGGAGCCGGCCAGAGCGGGCGAGCTCGAGGGTCTGCGAACCGCCGCGGAACGCTCGGCGCTCCAGCGCGCGCTCGACCGCGCGAACGGCAACATGAGCGACGCAGCGCGGCAGCTCGGAGTCGCACGGAGCACGCTCTACCGGATGCTCGACCGCTTCGGATTGCGGCGCACCGACGAGCTGCCTCGACTCGAGACTGAACCGGCGCCTGCCGAAGCTCCCGCGCCGGGGCCCCTCACCAACCTGTCGGCCTGATTCGCCGCGCGGCTCGCGAGGCCCGCTGTCATCGACCGCCGGGCGAGCTGAACGCCGCGCGGCCCTGTCGCACGGGCTACGTCCTCTGGTCCACGGCATAGCGCTCGCGAATCATCGTCGTGAGTTCGGCCGTCACCTCGGGCCGCGCCACGATTCGGAGATCGCCCTCGAGTTCCCGGATGAGCGCGGCCAGCTCCTGATCGCCGAACACGCGGTCGATCCAGACGGAAACATCGCCGCGCCGGAGATGGTCTTCGACCACGGCCGGTGAGCGGGCCGCGATCGTGACGAACTCCAGCAGGCTGTGCGCTCGCGCTCCGGTCGGCACGTCCGCGTGTGTGAATACGAACGCCTGGCGGGTGGGGACTGGCATGTCCAGGTACTTGTGCCGATGGCGCACGTGCGGAGTGAGACGAGGCGCGACGCGAAATCGCACGAGCCGACCTCCGGCTTCCTCTGCGCCCGGCAGGAGCACCGCCTCTTCGAGCGAGAGATCGGCGAAGACCGTCGACCATTCCGCCTCCGGAGCCTCACCGAGCAGATCGGCCAGCGCGCGAATCTCCTGCGGGTCGGTCTCGCGTGTCACCACGGTGGCTGCGGCGGACGCCAGCACCGCTGCGTGCAGGCGAGATGCGCGATGGGTGACGAACGTGTAGCCCGCGAGCTCGAGGTCGAGCAGCTCCATGACATCAGGATCGTGCAGAAAGTAGTGCGCCTCGTCCACGACAATTCGATGGGGCAGCCCCGACTCGCGCCGATGTTCGCGCAGTCGATGCAGGGTCGCTTTGACGAACTCACGCTTCGCTCCGGCCGCAAGATGCGAGAGGTCGAGCACCAGGCTCATGTCGGCGTGGTGGAGCGCTCGCGCGATGTCACCCGCGTGCGGCTGGGAATCCGCGGCGTCGATCAGCACCACGCCCGGCAGACGGTTGAGCGTCTGATAGTCGCCTTCCGGATCGATCACGAACACGGCGTAGCGTTGGAGGATCAACTGCTCCGCGAGCAACCCGGCGACCCACGACTTGCCCGACCGCGGCTCCCCGGCAATGAGCACGTTACGGCCTCGCACGGCGAGCGACAGAGGCGCGTGGTCCGCCGTGTGGCCGAGCATGAGCGTGCGGCGCCCAAGGCGCTCGGGCGGAAGGCGCGACTGATCGGCGAGGCGTTTCACGTACTCGACCAGAGCGGGAGGGCCGGTGCCCTCGACCACGTCGTCGGCCGCTGCAATCAGCGCCGGACTTCCCCAGCTCACGGCGGCTCCAAGCTCTACGACTTCCAGCATCTGGTGATCGTTCTCCGCGTCGCCGATCGCCACCGCGTTGTGCGGAGAGAGCCGCATCGCCGCGAGCGCTTCTTTGAGCCCCGTCCCCTTGGTGACCGCCTGTGGAAGCACCATGAGCCGCCCGCGATTGAAGTGGATCACCAGCGGGAGGCTCAAGCGGCGGATGATGTCGAGAATCCTGCCCGCCGCGTCCGCCTCGGCCTCGACGACGCACTCACCGGCCGTGATCGCAATGCCGGCGCTCGTGAGTTCGGCGAGGAAGTGGGGATCGGGTGCGGGGCCGAGCAACTGGCTGCGTCCCGATTCGGGGAACAGCAGCACCGCGCCGTTCTCGCCGACGATGGCGTCGAACTGGCGCAAATCTCCGACCTGAGTCCGAAGGTCTTGGATGATCCGCCCGGTGACGAGCAACACGGCGATGCGCCGATCACGCAGCGCGGCGATGGCATCGCGCACCGCAGGGTGGATTCCATTCGCGGTCGAGATGGTCCCGTCGTAGTCGAGCGCAAGCACGCCAAATTTCATGGCGTCGAATTCTCCCGGATTCCTGGGGCGCTTCGCGGGTCGTGGCCGTCGGCCGACAGTATGCGACTTCCGCCCCGCGGCCACCGGAACCGCATTCCGCGGGGTGGCCGTCTCGCCGCGGACGAAATTGGTACGTTCTCGCGATGCCTGACCTCCTCTTCGGCAAATGGCGCACGTTGCTGATCCTTTCGTTCGCGGAACTGCTCGCCATGGCGACCTGGTTCTCGGCCTCAGCGGTGGTGCCGGCGCTCACCCGTGAGTGGCGGCTCGATGATGCCGGCCGCGCGTGGCTCACGATGTCGGTGCAAATCGGCTTCGTGGTGGGGGCTCTGCTTTCGGCACTGCTGAATCTGAGCGATCGCGTTGCCTCGCGCGTGCTCGTCACCGTGTCGTCGCTCGTCGCGGCGCTCGCGACCGAGCTGATCGCGCGCATGGCGACCGGGCTGCCGGTCGCACTCGCGCTGCGCTTCCTCACCGGAGTGGCGCTCGCCGGCGTCTATCCCGTGGGCATGAAGATCATGGCCACCTGGACACGCGCGGATCGCGGGCGCGCGATCGGCCTGCTCGTCGGAGCACTCGCGATGGGCTCGGCGTCGCCTCACTTGTTGCGCGCACTCGGCGCGACCAGCGACTGGCGCGGGATTCTTCACACGGCCGCTGCGCTCGCAGCGGCGGGAGCGGTGCTCATCGCCGTGTTCGTGCGCGAGGGGCCAGAGCGCGTCGCGGCACCGCCCTTTCGCTGGCGCTACGTGGCCGAAATCGCGCGTGATCGCGAGATGGTGCTCGCGAATCTCGGCTACCTGGGCCACATGTGGGAGCTCTATGCGATGTGGACCTGGATCCCGGCGTTTCTCATCGCGAGCTTCGCGGCGCGGGGGATCGCTTCGTCGAGTGCCAGCCTCGCCGCGTTTGCGGTGATTGCGGTGGGCGGCATTGGCAGCTTCGCGGCCGGCGTGTTCGCGGATCGCATGGGGCGCACCACGATCACGATCGTGTCGCTCGCGATGAGCGGCGCGTGCTGCCTGGTGGCGGGAGCGCTGTTCGGAGCGCCGCCGTGGCTGCTCATCGCGCTGTGCCTCGTGTGGGGCTTTGCGGTGGTCGCCGATTCGGCACAGTTCTCGGCGTGCATCAGCGAGCTGTGCGAGCCCGCCTTCATGGGCACGGCGCTCACGCTGCAGACGAGCCTCGGTTTCCTGCTGACACTCGTCACCATTCGCCTGGTGCCGCTGATCGAAATGCGATCGGGATGGGGCTGGGCATTCGCGATGCTCGCGATCGGTCCGGTCGTGGGGGCGTGGGCGATGGCGGCGCTGCGCGGCTCGCCACGCGCAGGACGGTTGGCGGGAGGACGGGGGTAAGCCCGTGCGAGGCCCGACCTAGCGAATCACCGCGACTCGAGCCGTGGCAGAAGTGGCGCCACGTTCGTCCACTGCCTTGAGCAAGTAGATCCCGGTCCCCAGGTAGCCAGGGTCCCAGTGAATGGGCCGCGAAGTGCCGGGCCTCAGCGACGAGATCCGGCGGCCACTCAAGTCATAGAGGTCCAGCTGGTCGATGGAGAGTCGATCCGCTGCCACGTTCCAGGACACGCCCGACACGCACGGGTTCGGCCAAACCTGCAACCTGGAAGCACCGGCTTCCGGCGGAGCGCCGACTCCGGCTGGACCGCGCGGATGCTCCAGGATCCAGCTCTTCAGGCCCGACTGAATGGAGACTTCGAGGTCGTAGAAGATCTCAGCCACGCCGTTCTTGTTCAGGTCGAAGGTCTGCAGTCCAAAATGATTGTCGCCGGTGGGGTTCTGGTAGACATCGACCAGATTCCAGTGACCGGGGGAGCCGGGCGCATAGATCCAGAAGTGCTTAGCGCCTTGCATCAGGTATTTCCGCTTGCCAGACCCGTCCAGATCCGCGAGCGCGTTGCAGCTCGAACCGATGTATCCGTCCGCCATCGCAAGCGAGTCAACGAGAGCGAACTGGTTGTCCCCGGTCGCTTCGTAGATGCGCGTGGTCCAGCCGAGAGCGGAGTTGCCCGCGATGAAGAGCTCCGGCTTGCCGTTTCCGTCGGTGTCCACGCCTCCCTCCGCGCCGTACGCGTTGGACATCCCGGTTGAATCCGTCCAGGTACGGCTCCAGGTGTTGTCGGCCGAGGACTCGTAGACGGAGATGTCTCCAGAGACGCCACTGAACGCGATCTCGGTCAGACCATCACCGTCGAAATCGCCGATGACCTTCTCTCCGCTCGCGGCGCCCGGTTCCACGATCGTGTGATAGACCTCGGCGAAAGAGTTGTCTCCGGTGTTCTCATAAATGAAGAGCTCGGAAGACCCGCCGAGGAGATTCATCGAATGGATGATCTCCGCCTTGCCGTCACGATCCGTATCGCCGATCGCCGTGAAGCCGACGATGTTGGACATCGCAGGAGAGGTCCAAACCAGATTCGTCGGGTAGGTCGAGGCGTCGGAGCTTTCATAGACGTAGACGTAAGAGCCCTGCTGGCCGATGATCTCTGACTTGCCATCCGCGTCCAGGTCGCCCACGGCGTAGGGGAGGAGGGGATCTCCGGAATACTCATCCGCGTAGACGTTATTGCCCTGGGCTTCGAGGATCCGGTAGTGATAGGTGAAGTTGTCGTTGACGTAGACGATCACCTCGTTACGACCGTCATGGTCGGTATCTCCGAAGGTGGCTTGCTGATAGAGGCAGGGGAAGGCTTCTGCGATGCGGTCGAGTGGGAAGGCCGCCTGCGTGATCGGCTCATGCCGGATGGACGCGTACGGGGCGCAGATCAACCCCGGTGGCAGAAGCGCTCCGCCTGCATCGAACAAGGGGACCCGCTGGAGGAGCGACTCTCCCTCCGCACACAAAGCCGGCCGGCTCGCGAGAATGAGAAGCAGAGGGACCAGGAAGAGGATTGAGAACCGACGTTGCTGAGACATCACACCCTCCGATTCGCACGGCGGCCCGCCCTGTCTACACTGAGAACCACGCCAAGCTAAGACTACGCTCCACCGGTCCCCTTCGCGACCCGATCGTTCCAGCTCTCGAACGGCTTGCCGCGTGTGTCGTCCGCCATCGTGATGCACCCCGGGACTGGGCAGACGGCCGCGCACAGATTGCAGCCCGTGCACTCGTCCCAGTCGACCCATGTCACGTTCACGCCGCTGTCCTTGGCGCGCGCGATCGCGGCGTCCCGGGTCGGTGCGCGATGACCGGCGGGCAACGGATGCGGGCCGGTGTGGATGCAGTCCACCGAACTGTCGCGACACGCCACCAGGCACAGGTCGCAGCCGATGCACTTGGCCGGGTCTACGTGCGCGGCGACCTTGTAGTTCAGGTCCAGGTCCCCCCACTCGGAGTAGGCACCCACCGCGCGGCCGCGCAGCTCGCGCACGCTCTTCATGCCCTTCTCGTCGAGGAAGTTCGTGAGCCCGTCGATCAGGTCTTCCACGATTCGGAATCCGTAGTGCATCACCGACGTGCACACCTGCACGCTGGTCGAGCCCATCGCGATGAACTCCGCGGCGTCACGCCACGTCGCGATGCCGCCGATCCCCGAGATCGGGATCTTCACCCGCTCGTCGCGCGCAAGGGCCGCCACCATGTGCAACGCGATCGGTTTGACCGCGGGGCCGCAGTAGCCGCCGTTGGTCGAACGATTGCCGACCACGGGGTAGGGGACCATGCGATCGAGATCCACGCCGACGATCGACTTGATCGTATTGATCAACGATAGCCCGTGCACGCCGGCTTCCACGGCTGCGATGCCGGGCTCCAGAATGTCACCCACGTTCGGCGTCAGCTTGATGAGCACCGGCACTTTCGAGTACTCGACCGCCCAGCCGGCGACGGTCTTGAGCACTTCCGGCTCCTGGCCGACGGCCGACCCCATGCCGCGCTCGCACATGCCGTGCGGGCAGCCGAAGTTCAGCTCGATGCCGTCGGCGCCGGCGTCCACCACCTTGTGGATGATGTCGCGCCAGTCCTCGCGTGACTCGACCATCAGCGACGCAATCACCACGTGCTTCGGGTACTTGCGCTTCACCTCGCGGATCTCGCGCAGGTTCACTTCGAGCGGTCGGTCGGTGATCAGCTCGATGTTGTTGAAGCCGACCATGCGCTGATTGCCGACGTCGATCGAGCCGAATCGGCTCGAGGTATCCACGATCGGCTCCCCAAGCGTCTTCCACACCGCACCGCCCCAGCCGGCGTCGAACGCCCGCATGATCTGATCGCCGGTGTTGGTCGGCGGAGCACTCGCGAGCCAGAACGGGTTGGGGCTCTTGATGCCCGCGAAATCGATGCTGAGATCGGCGCTCATACGTGCCCCGCATTCATGGGCGCGCCTTCGCGCACCGCAATCCCGATGGCCCTGGCGATCGCGCGTGCGGCGCGTTTGCCGTCCTGTACCGCCGTCACCACGAGGTCGCCGCCCCGCACGGCGTCGCCGCCCGCGAAAACTTTTGCGTGGCCCGTGGCGCCGGTCTTGGGGTCCGCCTTCAGGCGACCCTTCTCGTCCACCTCGATGCCCTTGAATCCGGCCGCTAGAGCCGCGAGCTTGCCCTGCCCGATCGCCACCAGCGCGAGCTCGCACGCGATGCGTCGCCCGTCGGCCAGCGTGATCGCGACGAGCTTGCCGGCCGCGTCGCGCTCGAACGACTTGGGGACCGCGCGCTCCACCAGCACCACGCCATCGATGCGCGCGTGCTCCATCTCGTGCGCGTAGCCGCTCATGTCGGCCGCAGTGCGGCGGTAGAGCATCGAGACGGACGGAACGCGCAGCCGCGCCAGCTCGCGCGCGGCATCGATCGCGGTATTGCCGCCGCCGATCACCACCGCGTTCGTCACGCCGGTCAGCGTGAAGTCGCGCTGCAGCTTCATGCGCTCGATCCAGGCGACCGCACCTTCGACGCCGGCGCCGTCCTGGCCGGGCACGCCGAGTTGCGTATCGTCGCCGAGCCCGACGCCCAGGAACACGGCGTCGTAGTCCTTCACGAGCTGCTCGGCGGTGACGCCGCGGCCCACCTCGACGCCGGTCTTGATCTCGACACCGAGCGAGCGCACGAACGCGACCTCGCGCAGCGACGCCTCGGCGTGCATCTTGTAGGGAGCGACGCCGGTCGTATTGAGCCCGCCCGCCAGCTCACGCTTCTCGAATAGCGTGACGCTCGCGCCTTCGAGAGCGAGATAACCTGCGCACGCGAGCGACGCGGGTCCCGCGCCAACGCATGCGACTCTCTTTCCGTTCGCCGGAGCCTTCGAGAGCAGTGCCGCCGACTCGCCGCGAGTCATGACCGTCTCGGTCGCGTAGCGCTGCAGGCGCCCGATCGCGATCGGCGGGTAGCGGTCCCACGCGTTGTAGACACACGAGCCCACGCACAGCACCTCGACCGGGCACACCCGCGCGCACGAGTCGCCGAGCAGGTTCGCGGACAGGATGGTGCGCGCGGAACCCCGCACGTTCTCGGTGCCGATCTTGCGGATGAACGTCGGAATGTCGATGCCGGTCGGGCACGCCTGGATGCACGGGGCATCCTGGCAATAGAGGCAGCGGTTCGCCTCGGCAATTGCTTCGCCCTTGGTGTAGAGCGGCTTCGCGTCATCGAGCTGCTCCTCGAGTCGCCCGCCATTCAGATGAGGGCTCACAGCGTGACCTCCGGATGGTGGGCGAAGTGCGTGGGTTTGCGCGTGAGCAGCCGACCGCTTCCGCGGGTCGTCATGAGCTTCGTGCCGTCGAACGCCACCGCTCCGGCCACGATGGTCGAGGCGATGCGCCCGACGGTCTCGAAGCCCTCGAAGATGCTTCGATCTGCCTTCGAGTGATGGGTCCTGGCGCTGCGCGTGCCCTTGGCCGCGGGGTCGAAGACCACCAGGTCCGCATCCTTGCCGACCGCGACCGAGCCCTTGGACGTGAGCCCGAAGATGCGTGCGGGAGCGGCGCTGCCGAGCTCGACCATGCGGCACAGGTCGAAGTGACGCCCCAGCACACCGTAGGTGTGCAGCATGACCAGACGATCCTCGATGCCGGCGGCACCGTTCGGAATTTTCGTGAAGTCCTCGAGACCTGCCTTCTTCTGCTCGTGCAGAAACGGGCAGTGATCGGTGCCGACTGAGTCGAGCAGGCGATTGGTGAGTCCGCTCCACAGTGCTTCGTGGTGGCCCTGACCCGGAGGCCGAATGGGCGGGCTCATGACGTACGCAGAGCCGCCGAAGTCGGGCTTGTCGAACACGGTGTCGTCGAGCAGCAAGTACTGCGGGCAGGTCTCGCCATAGCAGTGCTGGCCGCGCAGCTTGGCGCGCTCCAGTGCCTGCATGGATTCGCGGCACGTCATGTGGACGATATAGGCGGTGGCGCCGTGAAGCCGCGCCATCATGAGTGCGCGCTCCGTCGCTTCGCCCTCGACCGAACTGGGGCGCGAGACCGGATGAAACTCAGGCCCGGTGCAGCCCCTCGCGAGCAGCGCGCGCTGCAGATGCCACACCGCTTCGCCGTTCTCGGCGTGCACGGTCACCACGGCGCCGAGCTTCGCTGCATGCTGCATCACATCATAGAGCGCGCCGTCGTCCACCATGATGGCGCCCTTGTAGGCCATGAACACCTTGAAGCTCGTGATGCCGTGGTCTTGAACCACCGAGCGCATTTCGTCGGCCGACTTGGGCCCCCACGACGTGATCGCCATGTGGAAGGTGTAGTCGGCGACTGCTTTCGAGGCGCGCATCTGCCAGGTCGCGAGTGCTGCGAGCATCGACTCGCCGGGCGCCGGAATGCAGAAGTCGATGATGCAGGTGGTGCCGCCTGCGACTCCCGACGCGGTGCCGGTCTCGAAGTCGTCGGCGGAGACGGTGCCCATGAACGGCAGTTCCATGTGCACGTGCGGGTCGATGAAGCCCGGCATCACGTACTTGCCGAGCGCGTCGATCACCGTGTCGCCGGTGCGGGGCTCGAGCCGCGACGCCATCTCCGAGATCCGACCGTCGTCGCACCTCACGTCGGCCCCAAAGCGCTCACCCGCGTTGACGACTTCGCCGTTCTTGATCAGCAGGCCCACGTCGTGTACCTCCCCGCGATGCGTCGTCGATCAGTAGTTCGCCCAGGTCCCGGGTGTGACGAGTTCGAGCGAGTGTCCATCGGGATCGCGAAAGTACAGGCTCTTCCCGCCGCGCTCCCAGCTCACGCGGCTCTCGACCTGGACGCCGTGCTCACCGAGTGTGGTGGCCCACTGCTCGACCGCCTCGCGCCCGATGGCGAACGCGATGTGCAGCGGCCCCGCGCCGTCGTGCGGCGGGATGAACCCGTCCTCCCACTTGAAGCCCTCGGCCGTCGCGCCACGTCGGAACAGCAGCAGCACGGTCGCACCGTTCGCGTCGAACGCCGACAGCCGCTCGCCGGTCGAGAGCGCCGTCAGACCCAGCACGTCGCGATAAAACGCGACGGCGCGTTCCATGTCGTCGACGTACAGCGCGGTCTCGAGGACGCGATCGATGCGGGGGCTGGTGCTCACAGGGCGGTCAGTGGCTCGTAGGTCTCGGGACGCCGGTCGCGGTAGAACTGCCAGATGTTCCGCACTTCACTGATCAGGTCCAGGTCCATCTCGGCGACCACCAGCGCGTCGTCGTCTTCGTTGGCCTGCGCGAGGAAGTTGCCGCGCGGGTCCACGAAGTAGGACGAGCCGTAGAACTTGCCCAGGTTCCAGGGCGCTTCGGTGCCGGTGCGATTGATCGCGCCCACGAAGTATCCATTCGCCACCGCATGCGCCGGCTGCTCGAGCTTCCACAGGTACTGCGAGAGTCCCGCCACCGTGGCGCTCGGATTGAACACGATCTCGGCGCCGTTCAGGCCCAGTGCTCGTGCGCCCTCGGGGAAGTGGCGGTCGTAGCAGATGTACACGCCGATCTTCGCGTAGCGGGTCTGGAACACCGGGTAGCCGAGATTACCGGGCTTGAAGAAGAACTTCTCCCAGAACCCCGAGGTGTGCGGGATGTGGTTCTTGCGGTACTTGCCAAGGTAGCTGCCGTCGGCGTCGTAGACCGCGGCGGTGTTGTAGAGCACGCCCGGCATGTCCTTCTCGTATACCGGCACCACCACCGCCATCTTGTACCTGGAGGCGATTTTCGCAATCGCGTCGGTGGTCGGACCCGGCACCGACTCAGCCGAGTCGTACCAGCGCTTGTCCTGCCCGGGGCAGAAGTACGGTCCGTTGAAGATCTCCTGCAGGCACAGGATCTGAACGCCCTTCTTGCCGGCTTCCTCGATGAACGGCACGTGCTTGTCGAACATCGCCTGCTTGATCTTCTCGACGGGCTGCGACTCGTCGTTCAACGGATTGCTGCACTGGATCAAACCGCCGATCAGCTTGCGCGGCATGGGGGCCTCTCGAGGGTGGGAACGAAGGGTCGTGACTAGAACCAGCGAGTGATCGAGACCTTCTTGTCGGTGTAGAACTCGATCGCGTCGAGACCGTGTGCCTTGAGATCGCCGTAGAAGCTGCCCTTGGCGCCGCCGAACGGGAAGAACGCCATCGGGGCCGCGACGCCGATGTTCACGCCCAGCATGCTGGGCTCGACGTGCCAGCGATACTCGCGCGCCCACTTGCCGCTCGAGGTGAAGATGCTCGAGGCGTTGCCCAGCTCGTGGCGCTTCACGATCTCGACCGCCTCTTCGAACGTGCCGGCCTTCATCACGCACAGCACCGGTCCGAAGATCTCTTCGCGTGCGATCACCATGTCGGGTTTCACGTCGATGAAGATCGAGGGTCCGAGGAAGTAGCCATCGGGGTTTTTGGGGTCCTTGAAGGCGCGACCGTCGAGCGCCAGCTTGGCACCCTCCGCGACGCCCTTCTCGATATAGCCCAGCACCTTCTCGCGATGCGGCTGCGAGATCACCGGGCCCATCGTGACGCCGGATTCGAGGCCGTCGCCGACCTTGATCTTCCTGGCCTCGTCCACGAGCCGCTTCGTCATCTCGTCGTAGGCCGAGCCCACCGCCAGCACGACGCTGTTCGCCAGGCAACGCTCACCGGCGCAACCGAAGCACGACTCGCTGCTGACCTGCGCGGCGCGATTCATGTCGGCATCCGGCATCACCAGCACGAAGTTCTTGGCGCCGCCCAGCGCCTGCACGCGCTTCCCCTGCTCGGCGCCGCGCTTGTAGATGTAGTGAGCGATCGGCGAGCTTCCGACGAACGAGACGCCGGCGATCCCGGGATGATCGAGGATTCCGTCGACTGCATCCTTGGCGCCGTTGACCATGTTGACCACGCCGTCGGGAATGCCGGCCTCGTGCAGCAGCTCGAAGATTCGGACCTGCGACATCGGCACGCGCTCGCTCGGCTTGACGATGAAGGTGTTCCCGCACGCGATCGCGTGCGGGAGGAACCACATCGGCACCATGGCCGGGAAGTTGAACGGCGTGATCGCCGCGAACACGCCCATCGGCTGGCGATAGGTGTAGCAGTCGATGCCGGTCGCGATGTCCTCGAGCGCGCGCCCCTGCATGAGCGACGGAATGCCGCACGCCACTTCGACGTTGTCGATCGCACGCCGCACGCTGTTGCGCGACTCGTCGAGCGTCTTGCCGTGCTCGAGCGTCACGATGCGGGCGATGTCGTCGAGGTATTTCTCCATGAGCCCGCGCAGCACGAACAGCGGGCGCACGCGATGGACCGGAGGAGTGGCGCGCCACGCGGGGTAGGCTGCGAGCGCCGCCTTGACCGCGCGGTCCACGTCGGCCGCTCCGCCCATCGGAACGCGGGCGAGCAGCTGGTGGTTCGCGGGGTTGCGCACCTCGCCGAACTGGGTGGCGCTCGAATCGACCCAGCGCCCGCCCACGAAGTTCTGCAGCGTGCGCGCGGTGGTCGTGGTGTCGCTGCCATTGGCCAGCGTCTGCTCGCGAGGTGCCGTCATGACCGGATGCCCCTTTCCTGAAGTCAGCCGGCCAAGTCGGGGCTCACGGGCACCGGATCTCCCAGCGAATCGTCGCAATGGCCGGGCGCCCGATGGCGCCATCAGCGATGAATGAAGCGAGGCAACGATACACCCGGACGTGCTCCCGAATCACCTCGGCGACGCGTCGCGGAGCGCTCGCGCTGGAGGGTAGGCTCAGCGAACGAGGGCAACGCGCCGAGCCGTGCTTCCGTGCGACGTGCGCACGAGCGCGAAGTAGATGCCGCTCGGGAGTCCGTCTACCGCGAGCCACTGCGCGTGCCGGCCCACGGGCAGCCGCCCGAAGCCGGTCGAATCACGCAGCCGGCCTCGAACGTCGTAGAGCAAGAGTTCGACCGACTCGGGCCGATCCAGCACGAATTCGAAGCGCACCCGCCCGCGCGCGGGATTAGGGCCGACCGACAGCAGATGGAGTGCGGGCCCGGCCGGAGCGCGCGGCGTCGGCACGCCCACCACCGGCGCGGTCACCAGGCTCTCGGCCATCACGCGCTCGAACAGCAATTGGTGAGCACCGTCGTTCAGGTGAATTCCGTCGCCGGCGGAATAGCCCGAATCGATCGTTCCGTCGGGGTTCGCGACCGTGCTCCAGAAGTCGATCGCGCGTGTGCCGAAGCGCGTGAGGGTCCAGTCGCGCACGACCATCAGGCTCTCTCTCGCCGCAGCACTGAGGTCACGCGGCTGAGTGGTCGTGACCCACACGGGGACTTCGGCCAGTTCCGCGAGTGCGACCACGCGCTCGTAGTTCTCGAATTGCTCCGCCAGTGTGTAGCCATTGGCCGCGTCGTTGCTCGGCAGGTTGATGATGAGCAGGTCGGGCGCCAGACCGAGTGCCGTCGTGATGTTGTGAGTCGGGTCGGGCGAGGGGCGCCCCGCCGGGGCCACGAACCCGGTCGGCTGAACGTGATAGGTGGTGAACCCGCCCACCGCGAGATTGGTGACCTGATGGCCGGGGAAGATCTGTTGGACCGCGGCGCGGTAGCGATTGACCCACGCACTGTCGGGGTGCGAGGGACCGATACCGGCGGCGGTCGAGGAGCCGAGCACCACGATGTGCCGAGTGGTGTCGGTGCCGGGTGGAGGTGAAGCGACCACGATGCCTGCGGCCAGCACCCGATCGAATAACAGGCGATGTCCCGCGTCGTTCGGGTTCACGCCATCGCCGCTCCCGTAGGCCGGGTCGATGCTGCCGCTCGCAGTCGCGAGCGATGTCCAGAAATCGAGTGCCTTGGAGCCGAACTTCGCGAACGTGTAGTCGCGCATTGCCGCCAGGCTATCGCGCGCGGCCGGAGCGAGATCGCGGGGTTGTGGGGTCGCGACCCACACCGGAACGCGAGCCGCGTCGGCGCGATCGAGCAGGCTGTCGAAGCTCGCAATCTGTTCCCAGCTCGCGAACCCGCTCGCCACGTCGTCGCCCGACAGGCTGATCACGATCGCGTCGGGATCGAGCGCGAGCGCCGCCGTGATGTTGTGCGCGGTGTCCGGAGACGGACGCCCGGCCGGCGGTGAGGTTCCCGTGGGCCGCAGGTGATAGCCGGTGCTGCCGAGCGTCGCCAGATTGACGAGCTGATGGTCGGGGTTGAGCGCGGTCAACGCGACTTCGAATCGTTTCACCCACGCGCTGTCGGGGGTCGAAGCGCCCGCACCGAGCGCGGTCGAGGAACCCAGCACCACCAGGCGCCGTGCCGTGCCGGGGTCGGCATGCGCGATCCCGGTGGACAGCGCGCGCGGCCCGAGAACCAGCAGAAACGCAAGAGCGGCGGCCGCGCGAATCCGGACAGCGGAGTTCAAATGGTTCCCCTCGTTGCCGGGATCGGGTGGACTGAGGTGAGGCGGGCGATGATTGTCGCCGAAGCCCTGCCCCTCGGCCAGTCCGATTTCGCAGTTCGACTTCTCGCGTTCGCAAACGATTCGGCCGAGGCGCGAGCCCCGGCCGGTTCGAGAATCTCAGGGTGCTGAACGACCTACTTGCCGTTCATTCCCCACATCAGGTTGACGCCGAGCGTGAACTCATTGACGTCGGCGCCCGGGTCGTCCACAGGAACCATGTGATAGGCGCCATTCAGGCCCCACATCATGTTCCCGCTCGAGATGAAGTTCATACCGCCACCGAAGTTGAATCCGAGCTTGCTCTCCGAGCTGTCCAGCGTGCTCGTTCCGCCGCTCGAGGTGCCCTTCAGGTTGTAGAGTCCCACACCCGCCTTGGCGTAGGGCTTCATGTTGCTATTCGACGGGATGAGCATGACCGCGTGGCCCGTGGCCTGAATCGCGCTCAACTTCACTTCGGCATTCGGCCCGAAGGACGCATTGAGATCTTCCGAGCCGTTCCACGCGTGGTAGCCCACATCGCCACCAAATCCCCACTGGTCGTTGACCATGTAGGTCCCGACCGCGCCGAGGTTCCAGCCGGTCGCGGCGGCATCGCCGAAGTCACCGCTGGGAATCGCACCGCCGGCGTTCGCGCCGAGCCAGAACGAGCCCGCGGCATTCGCGGCACCCACGCTACAGACCATGATCGCCGTCGCAAGGATCAGAGACTTGAACTTCATTTGAGGTCCTCCCTTTCGGAGCGGCCCCGCCGGACAGGTTGCGGGGCACCCGCTTGTTTTCGGCGCCGGGGCGGGGAGGCTTTACCGCGGAATTGGGTCCAATTCCCGGCCGCCCGCCGGGGGGCGGCCGCTGCCACCCTGACAAGACGAAGGGCCCGAGGCGGTTAAGCCCCGGGCCCTCGCACTTCTGAAGCGTCGACTGAGTGTCGCCTACTGGCTCACCACCACCACGCGGCGTGTGCCGGTGAAGCTTCCGGCCCGCAGGCGGTAGAGATAGACCCCCGAGGCAACCGGGCGTCCCGCGGCATCGCGGCCGTTCCAGCGCTCGCTGTGAGTGCCGGCCTGCAGCATGCCATCCACCAGCGTGCGCACCCGGCGTCCGCTCACATCGAAGATCTCGAGTGCGGCGTGCGTCGAGGTGGGCAGCGCGAAGCGGATCTCGGTTCCACTCGCACGCACCGGATTCGGCTGTGCCGGAGCGAGCCACGCCACCGACGGCGCGGTCGGATTCGTGACCGCCACCGCCAGCGTGGTGTCCGGAACGCCATGCAGCGTCAGGCACCACTGCGCGATGTTGCCGAGGTCCTGGCCGGCGTTATCCGAGACGAACAGCGTCCAGGTGCCGTTCGACGGACTGCCCGCGAAGTTCGCGAGCGTTCCGGGTCCGTCCGGCGTGTTCACCGACGGATAATTCCGCACCAGGTTCGCCAGCGATCCACCGGTCCGGTTGTGGACCCGCACGGTGGTCGCACCGTGACGGAGTTCCACGATCAGGTCGCCGATGAAGGTGTGCGGAATGTTCACCGACAGCTCGACCGACGCGACCGTGAACGCAGGCGCCACGATCATGTCGCTGGTCACGCCGACCGCATTGTTGTCCGGAATCGCGGTGCCAGGCGTGAGGCATGCCTGGAAGATCGGCTCCGGGTAGAGGACCAGGTTGACGTGAGAGACGGTCGAGTTCTGCGCCAGCGTGACGCCGGTCTGGTTCGCGGTCCGATAGCCGGTCTTGGACGCGCTCACCGTATAGGTCCCCGCGTACTGGCCCGAGAACGCGTAGTTGCCGGTCGAATCCGTCACCATCGACGCACCGCCCGGAGACAGAGTCACCGTCACGCCCGAGTAGTTCGACTGCGCCGCGATGTAGACCCGACCCGACACGCCACTGGTCGGCGGCGCTTCGGGGGCCAGCAGGTACTGCACCGTGTTCTCGAGCAGGTTGGTGCGGGTCGCAAGGTCGGACACGAGCTTCCAGTCGAATCCGAACAGCACGATCTGGGCACTCTGCGGTGACGGCGTGTTGTCGTACACCAGAATGCCGCCGTTGCCCGGCTGCGCCGTCACGCCGTACACGATGTATGCGGGCGCGGCCGGCTTGTACGAGTCCTCGCTCGCGAATCCCACGTAGGCGATCGGGAGCGTGGTCGGCAGCACGTTCGGGATGTTCGCGATCGGATGACCGGCCTGACCCGCCAGCTTCTGGAGCGAGCCGGCGTTGTCGGCGTCCCAATCGATGGTGTGCAGCACGTTCGCAGCGAACGTCGGGTAGCCCGGCGTGCTCGCTCCGTCGTACTCGACCTCACCGCCCTCGACGAGCAGCTTGCCGCCGCCCGCCACGTAGGCTTCGAGTGCCGCGCGGTACGGTGCGTTGGCGACCGGATCCAGATTGCTGCCGCTCGACGAGATCACCAGACCGTAGCTCGACCAGGTGGCCGAGTTCGAGGTGAACGCGGACTCGAGCGTCGCCGTGAAGCCGAGCGTGTTGAGCGCCGCGGCGAGGTTGACCGCCGAGGTGATCTGCCCGGCCGGCGTCGACTTGGCCTCGACCAGCGAGTTCTCGCCCTTGGGCGTGTCCTCGGGGCTGCGCAGCTTGGAGCTCGCGTGCGCCGCAACTTCGTCGTTGTCGAGCACCAGCACGGTGCCGCGGCTCGCGATGATCGTGAAGCTGTGATCACCCGAGGGCGGGCTCGTCGCCAGGTTCGGAACCGTCGCCACGTCACGCGCCGTGATGCGATAGGCGATCACGTCGCCCACGATCACCTGCGTCGTGTCCGACGGGAAGGTGCCGGCGTAGTTGGTGGTCAGTCCGATGCGCGGCATGTAGAACGGAGCCTTCGGAGCGGCGTTGATGCTCCAGTCGACCCGCACCGAGTCGTGGTTCACGCCCAAATTGTCGGTGACTCCGGCCTGAATCGAGGCCGGCCACTGAATGCGCGGGAAGGTCGCGCGGGGCGTGTGCACGATGACCGGCGGCGTGACGTCGGCGCCGACGTGGAACTGATGGAACGAAGCCGGCGCACCGGTCGGATGCGTCGCCGTGCCGTTCGAATTGTCGCGCGCGATGATGTAGTACCGCACGTTCACGTTGCTGAGCGGTCCCGGGATCGCCGCCGAGTATTCGTTCGGGTTGGCGGTCGCCGTCATCAGGAGCGAGTCGGTGAAGCTGCCCGTGGTGCCGTAGTGCACCTTGAGCGACGAGACGTCGAGCGGCTGAGCCGACGTAATGGTCGCCGTGATGGTGTAGGGACCCGCGGTGTTCTCGGTGTCGGTGAGGGGCGTATGCGTGATCGTCGGGATGAAGTCCTCGGCGTTCACGAAGCCCCAGGTATCGAACACCGTCACCAGCGTGCCGACGTGCGTGCCACCATAGAGGTCGAAGTCGGACTGGATGATCTGCTGGGCCGCGTCCGCCATCGTCGCCGAGGTTCCGAGTGCGAAGTGGTGGTCGAACACGACGCGATCCATGACCGTGCGGCCGAGGATCTGCCAGGCATCGGTCAGGCCGGAGCACCACAGCGTGCCCGAGTCGTGGACTTCGCCGCAGCAGTTCTCGGGGTAGTGGAGCGTCGGGTCGATCAGCAGGCGCCCGTCCCAGAACTCGTTGTGACCGTCCCAGTTGAACACGAAGTTCGGCTGGTAGAGCGGGAACAGATCGCGGGAGTACGAGCCGGCGATGTAGTCGCCGAAGCCTTCGCCCATCGCGCCTTCCTGCCCGCCACCCCAGCCCGGAACGATGTTGTCCTGGATCGAGTGGCCGTACTCGTGCACCACGATGTCGGTGTCCTCGGCGTCGTCGACGCCGCCTTCGCCGAACGCGATGCGCTTGTTCGACGGGATGTAGTGCGAGTTGTCCGCGCCGCTCAGGCCGTGCGTGTCCATTTCCTGCACGCGGTTGTTGATGTTCGTGAAGCCGAGGCTCTGGATGTACCGCTGATAGTTGTCGAGCTGGTAGTAGTCCATCACGTCTTCGAACGCCTGCGCCGAGCGCTGGAAGCGGAAGCTGTCCGGATGCGTCGCGGTGTAGGGCGTGACGACCGGCGACTCGAACTCGATGATGCGCGCGAACGGTCCCGACAGGCTGTAGGTGCCGGCGGTGTTCGTGATGTCGAGCAGCGTGCGAATGTCGTAAGCACCGGGGAACGGGATGCCGGTGTCGGCGTCGGCGTTGTCCGGCAGCGAGGGGTTGTTGAGCTTGGTCTCCGGATCCGGATCGAACACCTGTCCGGTGCCGGTCGCGTAGACCATCTGGTCTTCGACGCCGACGATCGAGCCGGACTGCGCATCGACTGAAACCACCCAGTCGCCCATCGGCGCTTCGACTGGAACGCTGACCCGGTAGACGAGACGCGGCCGTGACGCGAAGTTCACGATCGCCAATTCGGCCTGGAACTCGCCGAGCGGCTTGCCGGTCGGCTGCACGGCGTCGATCGCGCGCGCGAGCGCTTCGGCCTTGCCGAGCGTCGGCTTGGTCGCGAGATCGAGACCCATCACCAGATTGTTGTGCACCGACGAGATCTCACCCGACGGCGCGACCTTGACGACGATCTCCGACCGATAGACCGGGACGCCGTTGAAGGTCTGGTTCCAGCGCAGATGGGTGCCGGAGGGCGAACCCTTCTCGTAGGCCAGCACCAGATCGCGCTCGATCTGATCGGGCGTGAAGCCGATCGATCCGGCGTTGGCGAGCAGGAACTCACGCGCCGCCAGCTGCGGGGCGATGTTGCGCGCCTGAGCGACCGGGGCCGAGTGGCGCCAGTAGCGGCGCAGCAGGCCGGACTCGGCGCCGAAACGGCGCTGGATCGCGCCTTCGACCTTCATGGGCTCGAGCGCCTCGGCCTCGCGCATGGAGGCCTTGCGGGCCGTGAGCGCGGCGGACTTTTCGTCCCGCACCGGCGCGCGCTTCGCTGACGCCGGAGCGGCGTGCAGCACAGCGAGCAGCGGAAGCGTTGCGATCGCGAGAGCGGCGAGTCGCGTGATCGGGATGGAACGCAGATGTCGGTGCATGGGGGACGAACCTCCGAGGCCGATGTCGGAAAACCTAAGGGCGCGCGGAAGGAAATCCCGCCGCGCGCCCTTAGGTGGTGTGACCTGACTGCTCGACTAGCGGTAGATCGACTTGATCGATCCCCACGTCGCACGACGCGTGGGAGTGGCAACGCACTGCAGCGCACCGTCGAGAGTCCAGAAGCCGCTCGAGTTGGTTCCGAACGTATCCAGCACCAGGTAGTAGGTGCCGGCGGTCGGGAACACGTAGCTCAGCACTTCCGGGGCTCCGCCCAGCGTGGCGTCGGCGCCTGCGACGCACGTGGTCGTCGGGTTGTTGCAGTCCGTGATGATGTAGATCGAGCCGTCGCCGCTCGACGTGTACGTCACGTTGAGCTGATCGGCCTGGCCCGCGTCGATGCGGTACACCACGTCACGGCCGAGGGCCGTGAAGCCGGTGCAGCCGCCGGTGCCGCTCGCGAGCGGGGTGTAGTTGTTGGTGTAGCACTGCGTACCGCCCGACAGCGACAGGTTGCCACACGGCAACGGCGTCGCTCCGGCGCACACATCATTCGCCGGAGGGGTCGACGGGCAGCACACCAGGAACGCGCGATAGCCGCCGGTTTCGGAGCCGAACGCCGCGATCCCGACGTAGTACGTGCCGGTGTACGGCGCCACGAAACCGGCGATCAGCGAATAGAGACCCGGGCCCGCGTCGTCGTCACTCGCAAGCACCCCGCCTGCGTTGTTGAACAGTCGAATGCGCGTATCACCCACCTGACCGGTGGTGCCGTTCGCTTCGGTGCCGACCGTGATGAGATCACCGGCGTTGGCCGTGAACGTCACGTAGTCGGTATCGGGCGGGGCTGCGCCGACCGCGATGGTGGCCGGCGCGAGGATGTTTCCGCACCCCAGGAACTGAGCGGTCGCCAGCGAGTTGTTCGGCTCGGTCTCGGCCACGTTCGCGAGGAACGAGGGCGCAGCGGACCAGGCCTTTGCATCGGTCTCGATCACCACGTTGGCCGGATTCGCGAACGCGATTGCCGACCAGGTGAGCGCGACCAGACAGATTGCGACGCTTGAGTACCAGCGCTTCATGCTAGCCTCCGTGTCGTCGTCTCGGCTGCAAGGAAGGTCGAGGCGGCAGGGGGATGAGGGGATCTCGACGGGATGGGCGCGGCGCCGCGTCCTTGCACGCGGATGAACCAAGGTAAGTCCGCAACTCGTCACAAACAAGTTGAAAACACGAGGGAAACGTCGATGTATCCGAATCGGGCCAGCCTCCGAGTTTCGTTCACCGCGGCATGGGTCGTACTGAGTCTGGTGATTGGCACCCCCGAGCCATCGAACAGTCAGCCAGTCGTCGGTTTCATCGAAGATTTCGCGGCCGGCACCGGAGCGCACGGCTGGTCCGGCGGCATCCCGTCGTTCGGCAATCCGAACACCGGAGGGGTGCTTGGTGCGGCGGACGGATTCCTGCGTGGCGCGACTGTTTCACCCGCCAACTGGGGGCTGCGGTGTCGCGGGTGCACGCCGTACACCGGCGACTGGAACTCGGCGGGCATCACCCAGCTGATCGTGTGGCTCAACGATGTCGGCGTCGACGAGCCGTTCGAGATGCACGTCACGGTCGGCAACGACACGACGCTCTGGCAGTACGACATCGGCTTCGTACCGCCCTCGGGCCACTGGGCGCCGTTCGTGGTCGACCTCACCGACACCGCGAACTTCACGCAGATCAACGGACTCTCCGGAACGCTCGCGACGACACTGAGCGATGTCTCGATCGTCCTGATCCGCCACGACCTGGCGCCGTTTCCTCAGGTTCCGAATCCGCCCGATCCGATCCAGGGCGATGCCGGCATCGACCAGATCCTGCTGACCGACGGCATCGTGGGGGTGGCGCCACGTGGGACGCGGGCCCCCGCGGGCCCCTTGAGGCTGCTCGCCCCGTATCCGAACCCGGCCTCCGGACCCGTCGCCTTCGGCCTCGAGATTCTCGACGCCGGCCCGGTGACGCTCGACATCGTCGACGTGTTCGGGCGTCGTCTGCGACGTGTCGAACTGACGGCGCAGGTCGCGGGGCCTCGCACCTGGCTGTGGGACGGGCGCGACGAGTCCGGCCGTCGGGTACCTGCGGGCCGCTACCGCGTGGTGGCGCGCAGCGCGTCGGGTGGCGAGAGCCGCTCGTTCACACGCCTCCACTAGTGGTCGTGCGCCGACTCGCCACGCTGCTGGTTGCCGCAACGATTCTGCCGCTGGTGCTGTCGCTGGCCCCGCGCAGCGGAGGCCCGTTGCCGCGGATGCTGTTCGTCATTCGAAACGCCGACTCGACCTCGGACATCATTCCGGGCGTTGGACCGCTCGGGCGACTCTCGAGTGCACCCGCGGTGCTGATGGTGCGCGAAGCGAATGGACTCGTGCGCCCGTTCCTTCGGAACTCCAATCGCTTCTTCCTCGCGGTCAGCGATCCGGCGGTTTCCTACGACGCCCGGTGGGTGGCGTTCGCGGCGATCGCGCCGCCCGACTCGTGCTGGCGAATCTACCGTTGCAGTGCGGCGGGAGACTCGGTGGTTCGCCTCACCGACGACTCGCCCGATGCCGATCCCGGCCAACGCTATGGCCGCGATGCCGCGATACGTTACGCGCGCTTCGACGACTTCGATCCGTGTTGGATGCCCGATGGGCGCATCGTATTCGCGAGCACGCGATTCCCGATGCGCGCACCACGCGGCGAGCGGGTCTCCAACCTGTGGACGATGCACGCCGACGGGAGCGAGCGGCTGCGCATCACCAGCGAGCGCAATGGCGCCGAGGAGCCGTCGATCGACCCCACCTCGTCGCGCATCGTTTACGCCCGCTGGTGGTTCAATCCCTATCGGGCGAGCGACGTCGTGGCGCGCAATGCCTCGCACGGATTCGACGGCGCGCTCCCGGCCGACTCGGTCGACCTGTGGCATGCGATCTCGAGCGAGCGCGATGGCGACCTGGCGCGACTTCAGGGCGGCGATGCGCGCCATCGCTCCGGGCAGTGGGCGTATCAGCCCGTGGTGCTGTCCGACACCACGCTGGTCGGCGTGATCTCGGAAGCGGCGGGGCTCGCGAGCCCGGGCCGACTCGGATTGCAGAGTTTCGATCGCGGCATCGCGCCGGCCCGTCCGCTCGCGGGGTACGGCGCGCCGATCGGCCACTCGGCGTGTTCGCCGGTCGGGCTGCCCGACGGCCGAATCGTGTTCTCCATGGATGCCGACGGCACCGGCGACTGGGGCCTCTATATAGTGGAAGCGAACGGTCGCGGACTGTCCCGCGTCTTCGACCGGCCCGGTTCACTCGAGCTCGATGCCGCCGTGCTCGCTCCGCGCCGACTGCCGCCGCGGTCGATCTATCCCGAGTACAACCCGCACGCGCCCGAGCCGCTTCCACCGATTTCGCTCGCGCAGATTCTCGCCAGCGAACACACGGTGCGTTTCGACTGCCTGAACGTCTTCGCCAATGCGCCGATCGATGCCGCGATTCCCGATGCGCCCAAACTCCAGCAGGGCCTGCGCATTCGCTTCTTCACGACGATCGTGAATGCCGACGGCAGTGGCCAAGACTCGCTGGTGGTGGTCGACGAGCAGCGCGTCAACCCGCAGGGCGGCGTGTTCGTGGATCGCGCTCCCGCCGATCAGCCGATGTTCGAGCAACTGATCGATGCGCACGGCCACGTGGTGCGCAGCACCGCCGGCCCGGCGCACGTCGCGGGCTTCAACGCCGCGCGGCCGGGAGGCGGCACCAAATGCGTGGGCTGCCACGTCGGCCACAGCCAAATCTTCGTCGAGACGAGCCGCGGTCGCGGGCAGTTCACCAATGTTTCCACCTCGGCGACCGTCACCGCGTCCTCTCAGGCGGTGGGGACCCTCGGGCCCATGGCACTCATCGACCGCAAGACCCGCGGCGCGTGGGGGGAAGTGGCATGGGTGGCCGGGGATCCGGGCCCCCAGTGGGTTCGGCTCGCGTGGCAAGTTCCCATTGAATCGAAGGGGATCAGACTCTATCGTCTGGAGCGCCGCGACCGTGCACCGGCGACCTCCCAGCGGGGCCGCCTCGAGCTGACGCTCTATTCCGCCGGTGCGGTGGTTCGACACCAGAGCTTTGACCGGGAATGGCGGTCGAACGACGGGTGGCTGGGCTTCCCGCTCACCCGCATCGATGCCATGGAGTTGCGCTATTTCCCGGCCCTCAATCGCGGTCGCGATCCGGCTCCCCTTGCCCTTGCCGAGATCGAGACCATCGCTCGCATCGCCTGGGAGTAAGCCGATCATGCGACGTATCGCCCCCCTGCTCGTGTGCCTTCTCGCGCTGCTCGCGGCGACTTCGACCGTCTCGCAGGCGGTCGGCTTCCATGCCGTTCACTCCAAAGACGGCACCCATGTGTGGGCGGTCGGCGATTCGGGCGCGATTTTCCGCTCCTATGACTCGGGCATCACCTACGTGAAAAACAATCTCGGCACCGCACCGCTGCGTGGAGTCGCGCACCGTCAGCTGGTGCCGCTGATCGTCGGCGACGGCGGCGTGGTGTGGCGCAGCACCAACAACGGCGGCACCTTCGCATCGCAGGTCGCCTCGGCATCCGATCTCAACGCGGTCTCGATGCCGACCGACCTGGTCGCGATCGCGGTCGGCGACGCCGGAACCATTCTGCGCAGCACCGACGCGGGTGCGAGCTGGAACGCACAGGTGAGCGGGAGCGGCGCGAATCTGTTCGGCGTCGCGTTCACGAATGCCGACGACGGCTGGGCGGTGGGTGCCTCCGGCACGCTGCTGCGCACCACCAACGGTGGCGCCAGCTGGAACCCGGTGGCACTCGGCTCGACCGCCGAACTGCTGAGCGTCGCGCAGCACGGCTCGCGCGTGTGGGCGGTTGGCCGCGGCGCGACCGCGTTCAAGAGCACCGACTCGGGAGCCAACTGGAACGCGGTCAACCTGCGCACCGACGCGCGGCCGGACGTGCGCGCGGTGGCACTCGACGCCACGCGCGTGATCCTCGGCGGCGGCGGCGGCTTCGTGCGCTCGAGCGTCGACGACGGCACGACCTGGACCTTTCCGATCCACTCGCTGCACGGCCAGGTCTCGGGCATCGGGATCGCGGGCGGCAAGACCTTCGCGGCATCGAACGTCTACAACGTGGTGTTGCGCGACAGCTCGGCGACGAACTGGGTGATGCAGCGTGGCGGCGGTGTGACTCGCACCTGGCTGAAGATGCACAACTTGAGCAATGGCTTCCGCGGCCTCACCATGGATTACAACTATCTCAATCCGAACATCATCTATGTGATGTCGCTGAACTCGGTGCGCTACTCGCCGAATCGGGGCGAGACTTGGAGCACCATCGCGACCACCACGCTCTCCAGTGATCCGAATGCGTTCATCGTGTCCGATCGCGACACCAACACCTTCATCGCCGCCGTCTCGCTGGATGCCGGCGGGCGCGGCGTGATCCGCTCGACCGACCGCGGTGCCACCTGGTCGACCACGCACGCGCACGAGTTCGGCACCTACGGCATTCCGCTCGAGCAGCACCCCGACCGGCCCGACACGCTGATCTTCGGCGGTGACGACGACGTGCTGCAGATCTCGACCGATCGCGGTGCGACCTGGAGCGACTACGGCACGCAGGTGTTCAGAAGCCCGTGCGACATCATCGTGCTTCCGGATTCGAACGACGTGTGGCAGGTCGGAGACGGCATCACCGGATCGGGCATCGGCGAGCTGTTCCGCTCCACCAACAACGGCCTCAACTTCTCGCTGCGTCAGAACGCGAACGGCAGCGAAGTGCCGGGCATGTCGACCTCGCGCCTCCGGAAGGAACGCACCTACGCAAGCACCTGGTCAGCCGCCGGCGCACGCGCCACCAGCGACGGTGGCAATACCTGGCCGACCATCTCGGCGCTCGCGGGCTACGGCTCCTCATGGGGCACCGATGTCGCCAAGGACGATCCGAACGTTGTGGTCATCGGTCAGTACAGCGGGGGTTCTTCGCGCTTCTCGCTCGATGGTGGCATTAGCTACCAGAGCATCCCGCTGAACGGTACCAACTACTCGTTTCTGATGGTGGATCGTGCCACCATTTTTGCTCAGCAGTCGGATTCACTCTTCAAGATGCGCTTCAACTACAACTACACGCCGGCGACGACGCAGTCGCTCACGGTCGCGTCACCGAACGGCGGCGAGTCTTTGGCGCGCGGCGCGGTGGTGGCGATCAACTGGAACTCGACCAACATCGGGCTCGCACGCGTCGAGTGGCGAGAGAACAACGCGTCGTCGTGGCAGTTGATCAGCGAAGTGCCCGGCTATCTCGGCACCTTTGCCTGGACCGTCCCCGACGTGCCGACCACGCAGGCGCAGGTGCGGGTACTCGACGCATGGGACAGCGCGCCGCAGGACGAATCGAACGCCACCTTCACGATCCTGGCACCTCGCATGGTGGTGACGCCCGGCAACCTGTCGTTCGGTTCGCACGCGGCCGGTAACACCGCACTGCTGCCGGTCACGGTTCAGAGCACCGGAACCGTTGCGCTCATCGTGACCTCGGTCTCGACCGGGACCGCCGCGTTCACGGAAGGCCGCATCTCTCTGACGATCGCGCCGGCCGCCAGCGATTCGATCGGCGTGACGTTCCGTCCGACCGCCGGTCAGGGCTATGTCGACAGTCTCACGATCGTGAGCGACGCCGGCACCGTGAAGGTGCCGCTCGACGGCACCGGAACCGCGTCGGGTGCGCTGACGGTGCTCGCGCCGGGGGCCGCTCAGACGTGGAAGTACGGCACGACGCACCCGATCACCTGGCTCGCGAGCGGCATCACACAGGTCGGGATCGACTACCGCACCGCGCCCAACCTGCCGTGGGAGCTGATCGCCGACAACATCGACGCGACGCTCGGCACCTTCGACTGGGTGATCCCCAATGCGCAGACCACCACCGGCGCTGTGCGAGTGCGCGACATGGGTGGCTCGATCACCGACGTGAGCGAGGACGATCTGGCGATCACGGTGCCGGGATTCAACGGCCTGCCGACGCCGCTCGACCTGGGCGCAGTCGAGATCAACACTGCGGCGAGCGGAGCATTCTTGATCGCGAACCCCGGCACCGCGTTCCTCGGGGTGCTGGGTGTAGCGAGCGACAACCCGCGCTTCGTTCCACACCGCACCACGTTCGCGGTCACCGAGGGCGACGACGACACGCTCGGCGTGACCTACAACGCACCAGGTGCCGCCGGAGCGGACAGCGCCACGATCACGGTCACGACCGATGATCCGGCCGGCTCGCACACGCTCAAGGTGCTCGCACAGGCGCAGGCGCTGGTGGCGGTCGGGGATCCGAACCCGGTCGCATTCGCGCTGCGGCCGAATCTGCCGAATCCGTTCTCGCGCAGCACTTCGATCCGCTACGCGCTGCCGACCCGTGCATCGGTGCGACTCGAGGTGTTCGACCTGCAAGGTCACCGCATCGCGACGCTCGTCGATACCCAGCAGGAGGCCGGCGAGTACGCGGTCTCGTTCGGCCCCGGCGCTGCCAATCGCGGCAGTTCGATGGGACGGATCGCGGCCGGTGTCTACTTCTACCGCCTCACGGCCGGCACCTTCCGCGACACCCGGCGGATGCTGGTTCTGCCCTAGCCGGGCGCACCCGGGGCTCGAGGGTCAAGCCTTCGAGCCTCGGGGCCGATCACTCCCTGAAACTGGCTCCACCCATGCACCCGCCGATCTCGGCGGGTGCGCCAGTCGCTCCGCGGGGGAGTTTCGATCGTGCGCTTCGATGCCCAGGGAACGGTGCTGCTCGTCTCGACCGACGAGACCCTCATGCAGACCATGGAGCAGCTCGGCTCCGAGAGCCTGCGCCTGACCGTCCGCTCGGTGCGCAACTGGGAGCGGGCACTCGAGGTGCTGTCTCGGGTGCGCGTCGACCTGATCGTTCTGCACGTGCACGTGGGCGAGAGCCTGACCGAGGGACTTCTCGACGAGCTGCGGCATCATCGGCGTCTCGCCGTGATCCCGGTGCTCGCGTTGCTCGAGTCCGCGACCAGCGAGCAGGTCGCCGATGCGATCGATGCCGGAGCCGCCGACTGCATGGCCTATCCGGGCTCGCATTCCGAACTGGCCGCGCGCCTGCGGGCACTCGCGCGCGTGGCGGGCCGCCATCGGCGCAAGCTGACCGAACGTCACTACAACCTGTCCGGTGATCTCACCGCACTCGGCTTCACCGATCTGATCGGGCTGCTCGAGCTCGGGCGTGCGAGCGGACGGCTGCGACTGCTCACGTCCGATGGCGAGGGTCGCGTGCTGTTCGGCGAAGGCCGCGTGATCCATGCCGAGTTCGGAAACCTGGTGGGCGAGGAAGCGTTCTTCGAGTTGATGCACCTCGAGAAGGCGCAGTACGAGTTCCGTCCGGGAGACCCGGCGGCCGAGCACGAACTCGAAGCCACGATCGACTCGACGACAGCGAGCCTGGTGCTGCGTGCCGCGACCCGCTTCGATGAGGAGCAGGGCGAGGCGCGCGCGTTCCTGCCCGCGCCGCTGACCGCGGTGCCGGATCGCAGCAACGGGGAGGGCGCCTCCTGGGAACCCGACGTGAGCTGGGCCGCGCGCGGGGAAGCGCTGCTCGAGCACACCAAGCCGCTTGGCGAGCTGCAGCTGCTTTCGCGCGCCGCGTATCAAGCCTGGAGTGTCGAGCGTCGCATCACGCAGCGGATCCAGATCTGGCTCGTCACCGACCTTCACTGCGGGGTGCAGGCGCTGAGTGCCGTCGCCACCCCGCTCGCCGATGAGCAGGTGTGTCACGCGTTGCACGATCCCCCCGAAGCGCTGGTGTGGTCGCTGCGCATGGACGCCGAGACGCGCCTCGAGGTGATCCTGATCGATCAGGATCGGCCGCGTACGCTGATCGACGAACTCAATCGCCGCCCGGTCGCGATGATCGTTGCGCCGACCCACGGGGATTTTCAGACGCTCGATCTCGACGCCCGCTCGGGACTCATCGAGTTGCTCACGCGCTGGTCTCCGCGCGGGTGCGTGTCGATCGGAAACGTCATGATCGAGCGCCACGTCAAGGAACTGGCGACGCTTGCGAACCGTCCGCTTCCGCAACGTGGCATCCTGGGCACGCTCTGGAACCTCGAAGTGGACCTGCGATTCGCGATCGCCGAATCGTTGCGACTGTGGGCGAGCAGCACGCCGGTCGCGGTCGAGCCCGCCGCCGAATCGGACGCCGAAGGGCCGGGCGAAGTCGCGGCTTAACGCACGCGGCCGACGCGACACTCCCGACGCGTCGGCCGCTGCGAGTCAGCGAACTACGGGCACAGGACTTCGGGTGATCCCGGCGTCCCGCACGACCGTGTGGCTCTGCTTCCGGTCGCGCCTCCGAGATCCTCGCACTCGTCACTTCCCGGTGAGCTCGGGCTCGGAATGTTGGCGAACTGCGTGGCGCTCGTGAAATTGCATTCGGTGATGGCCGACGATGACCAGCGCACATCGTACTCGGCGACGGTCGCGTTCGTGCACGCGTCGCCTGGCGCTGTCCATGAGACGACGGCCGTGGTCTTTCCGGTCCCGATCGTGATCGTGACTGTCGGCGGCTGCACCTTGTCCTGGGCGAATGCGGCGCCTGCGCACAGCGTGAGTGCCGCGATGACGAGAACTGCCTTCATGGGGGGTCTCCTTTCGACTCCGAACAACCGGGTGGGAAGGGAGTGTGCGAACCCCGATCGAGGTTCGCTCGCGCTGTGCATCGAAGATTCGCGCGTGTCCTCGACGCTCGCGCAATTCGCCAATTAGGCCTTCGAGCCACGGCGCGCAAGAGTCAAATTGGCCGGTGCAATTGTTCCGGAACATTGGTCCGCTGCAGATCGCGATCCGACCGCAATTCGGAGCATTGTTCCTGTTCGCCGGCGCGAATCACTTCTTCCCGAGCGGGGCGGTGCGCATCGAAGTGAACTGAACGGGGCGAGCGGGCCGCACCGCGTGGTGCGGCCCGCTTCGCTTCGATCGGGCGCGGACTATCGATACAGCGACTTGACCGCTCCCCACGTGGAGCGTTGTGCGGCCGTCGGTCCGCTGGCGGGGCACAATCCCGGGCTGTTCGGTCCACCCTGCCAGGTCACGACGTTGCGGACTTCGGGCGACTGAATCAGCACCGAAGGGCCGACGACTCGAAACACTTCCATCGACCTCAGGTAGATGCAGGCGGGAATCTCGCAACCCTCGCATGCATTCGGGTTCTGGCTGGAGATCCGAAGCCGCCAGGCGCTGTACAGCGTTCCCCCCGTGAGCGCGACCGCCGTGTCGCGAACGATGTCGTGCCGGATCTGAAAGGCGTTCGGTTGCGCGGGTGAGTCGGGCTCCACGAGGTGCGCTGCGAGTTGATTGGCCCCCGAGTAAGGATTGGCGCAGCCGGCCAGCGCCGTGACGGGCGGGACCGTGAGGGCCTCTTCGCGGCAGCCGGCGCTCTGGAATGCCCACCAGTTCGGGACGCTCGCTCCGTCGAATCGAATCGACAGGGTAGTGCTCACACCGACGAAGCCGGTCAGATTGCGGTTGAGTCGAAATGACCCGACCAGTTCGTAGACTGCGGCCGGGGCGCTGCAGTCGACGAACTGATTCGAATTCGCAGAGGTGAGACCGCAGTCGTTCCAGCCGAGGTTCATCAGCCCCGTGACACCGAGCTGGGCGTCTGAGGGAGGAGCAGCCGCGGCGAGCAGCGACAGGCTCACCAGCAGGGCCGCGAGACGCGGAAGGAAACAGTGTTCTTGCGACAACGTCACCGAGTAGCGGGGGAGTTCGCGTGGACTCATGTGGCCTCCGTCGCCCGGCACGAGGGACGTTGGACCGAGTGCCCTCGACGGTCAAGGATTATTCAAGTTCGCCCCGTCGCCGCGGCCTCCACCTTGTTCGGTTTCGCGGCCCGGTGCTACCTTCCACCGCCCCCGAGGCGGCATGGCCAAGTGGTAAGGCGAGGGACTGCAAATCCCTTATTCCCCGGTTCGAATCCGGGTGCCGCCTCCAATCTTTTTCGCGGGCGATTCACCCCAAGCTTCTCCTCAAGGCCCCTCGGACGGCCGCCGATATCTCCCGGGACAGCCCGGCATGCGCACAGGGACGTTTCGCGCGCTGCCACGGACCGGTCTCGAACCCTTCCGAGGAGTCATGGACGATCGCAAGTCGCAGGATGCGTCTGCCGCTCAGCGCACTCACGCTGCCGCCGCGGCAGCTGCGCGCCCCGCCAGTTCGCCGAGTGGCTCAACGTTCGATCCCCGCGACATCGTTCCCGAGCCGCTGTTCTGCTGCGACTCGGACGGCCGCCTGGTCTGGATGAATTCGGCCGCCGAGCAGCTCGCCGGACACCCTTCGCACGAACTGTTGGGGCAGACCTTCCCGATCCTGTTTCCATTCCCGGATCGCAAGCGCATCAGTCGTCACATCGCGCGTCAGCACCTGAAGGGCAAGAACGAGTTCTACTGCGAAGCGCCGTTCGTGACCGGCGAAGGCCGCGTGCACTGGGTCGGCCTCAAGGTCAAGAAGGTGCTGTCGGGCAGCGGCAAGGCCGGCTACGTCGCCTCCGCGCACGATCTGCAGGACGTCCACGAGGAACTCGAGCGCCTGAAGATGCGCGAGCGCGAATTGCGCGCCAGCGTCGAAGAGACCAAGAGCGCCTCCCAGCTGAAGAGCGATTTCCTGGCCAGTATGAGCCACGAGATCCGCAATCCGATGAACGGCGTGATCGGCATGAGCCGGACGCTGCTCGAATCGACGCTGAACGAAGAGCAGCGCATGTGGACGAACGTCATCCTGGGTTCGGGTGAGGCGCTGCTGCAGCTGGTCAACGACATCCTCGACTTCTCGCGCATCGAGGCCGGCAAGATCGATCTCGAAACCCTCGACTTCGACCTGCGCGTGGCGGTCGACCAGTGCAGCTCGCTGCTGGCGCCGCGGGCCGCGGCCCAGGGGCTCGCGTTCACGGCCGAGGTCAAGCCGCGCGTGCCGTCACGCCTGACCGGCGATCCGGGGCGCCTCCGCCAGGTGGTGCTGAACCTCGCGGGTGCCGCGATCAAGTTCACCGAACGCGGCGCCGTGGACGTGGTGGTCGACCTCGCCGAGGAGACCGCACACCAGGTGGTGCTGCGCGTCTCGGTACGTCAGAACAGCGCGGAACTCACGGCCGAGAACATCGACCGCCTGTTCCGCGTGTTCGGTAGCGGCGACCCGGCCGCCATGAAGCAGTACGGCGGCAGCGGACTCGGCCTCACGATCGCGCGACAGCTCGTCTCGCTGATGGGCGGCGAAGTCGGAGTGGTGGAAGAGCCGGGGCGCGGTGCCACGTTGTGGTTCATGCTCCCGCTCAAGAAGCAGCCCGACGAAGTGGCGCCGGAACCGCGCGCCGAAGCGGATCTGCGTGGCGTGCGCGTGCTGGTCGCGGATGCGGCGGTCGCGGCGCGCGAGGAGATGAAACTGATGCTCACCGCCTGGGGCTGCGAGGCTGAGGAAGCCGGCGACGGTCTGCAGGCACTCGAGCGTCTGCGTTCGGCGGCCTCGGATGGCAAGCCGGTTCAGGTCGCGCTGATCGACATGGACCTGCCGATTCTCGACCCCGAGTCGTTCTCCGCCGCGATGCGATCGGAGCCGGGCCTCAATCGCACCCGACTCATGCTGCTCACCAATCTCGGCCGCCGCGGCGACGCCGCCCGCGCCGAGGACTGGGGCTATCTCGCTTACCTGCTCAAGCCGGTGCAGTCGTCTCAGATGCACGAAGCACTGGTCCAGATCGTGAGCCGCGGCGACTCGTTCGGTCCGCCGCCGGGCGCCAAGGTCAGCACCTCGCCACGCATCATCACGCGTCACGTGATCGCAGAGCAGCAGCGGCAAAGGGTGCGAGTGCTGCTGGTCGAGGACAACCCGGTCAATCAGCTGGTCGCGGTCGCGAGCCTGCGCCGCATGGGCTACTCGCCGGACGTGGTCTCGAGCGGTGAAGCCGCTCTCGACGCGGTCGCGCGCGCGCCGTACGACATCATCTTCATGGACGTGAATCTCGGCGAGCTCGACGGTCTCGAGACCACGCGCCGCATTCGTGAGAACGAAGCCGACACGCGTCACACGCCGATCGTCGCGATGACCGCCCACGACCGCTCCGAGGAACGACGCGCGTGCCTCGACGCCGGCATGGACGACTACCTGGCCAAGCCGATCAATCTGGAAGACATGTGCGAGCGGGTGGACCGCTGGGTCAGGCGCGATGCCGCCGGCGCCGTGCGGGCGAGTGGCGCGCATGACGCGAACGACGCGGCGATCGCCGGCTCGGCGATGGGAATGTTCTTCGAGGCACCGGCCGAGGCGAGCGCTGCGGCGCATGTGGCGCGCCAGGTCGAACCCCTCGAGGTTCCGCCGACGACGATCGAGGCATCGAGTGTCGAGCCGCTGCCGTTCGGCGACCCGGGAGTTGCTTCGGCCTGGGACACGCCGGCGGTGCCGTCCGAGCCCGTGGTCGAGCACTGGGAAGTCGAGGAGGAGCCGGATTCCAATCCGAACTGGGCGCGGCCCGAGGTCGAGTCGCCGGCATTCGAGCCTGCGTCGCTCGAGTCTTCCATCGAATCGACCACATTCGAAGCGCCGGCGCTCGGTCTGGTGCCGCCGCTCGAGCTTCGCGCGTCCGACGACTTCGCCTCGAATCGCTCCACCGGCGAACCCGGGGCGAGTGCAGAGGCCGAGGCTGTCGACGACTCGCTTCCGGACCTCGCCGCCAGCTCGGACGACGCTTCCTTCCGCCCGGTGGACTGGGATGCGGCCAAGGAGTCGGGCATGCACGAGACTCCGGTGCTCGACACCAAACGTCTCGAGGCCTCGAGCATGGGGAACCCCGAGCTCAAGGCTCTGCTCGTCAAGGCGTTCACCGCCCAGACGCGACCGCGCTTCGAGAAGCTCACTGTGGCCGCGACGCAAAACGATGCCGATGGTGTCGCGTTCGAAGCCCACGCGTTGCGCGGCATGTGCGCGACGGTCGGCGCTGCGCGCTGTGCGCAGGTGTTCGAAACCATCGAGCGCCTCGGTCGCGAGGGCCGACTCGAACCGATCTCCTATCTGCTCCAGCGCGCCGAGATCGAAGTGGCGCGCATGGAAGCGATGTTCCGCGACGGGTTCGCCGCCGCCGCCTGACCCCGCACGGTGTGCTAACGTGCGTGGCCCCGATGCGCCACCTCTCGCCACGGCTGTGGATGCTCGCGATCGCGCACTTTACGATCGACGCCTATTCGAGCTTCTTCTCGCCGCTCCTGCCACTGCTGGTCCACAAGCTCGACCTCAATCTGGGCCTGGTCGGCGGGCTGGTGGCGATCGCCTCGCTCGCTTCGTCCTTCTCGCAGCCGCTGTTCGGCTGGCTCTCGGATCGAGTGAGGCGTCCGTGGTTCCTCGCGCTCGGGCCGCCGGTCGCCGCACTGTTCATGAGCGGGATCGGGCTCGCGCCGACCTACTGGGCGCTGGTGGGACTGCTGGTGCTGGCGGGATTCGGCGTGGCCGCGTTCCATCCGCAGGCAGCGGTGCTGGCGGGGGAGTCGTCGCCGCGTCGCGGGCTCGCGATGTCGGTGTTCGTGACCGGCGGAACGCTCGGCTTCTCGATCGGCCCGCTGATCGCGGTCACGCTGGTCTCCCGCTTCGGTCTCGAGCGTACGTGGATCGCGATCGGTCCCGGCCTCGTGATGGGCGTGCTGCTGACGGTGTGGGCGCTGAAACTGCCGCCGCACGCAATCGCGCGCCGTGAGCGCCCCGACGTGCGCGAGTTGAGGCCGCACCTGCGCCCGCTCACGCTGCTCTACTTCGCGACCGTGTGCCGTTCGGCGGTGTCGTATGGCTTCATGACCTTTCTGCCGCTCTATCTCACCGGGCGTGGCGCGTCGCTCGAACACGCGGGGCGCCTGGTCTCGCTCTATCTGGTGCTGGGTGCCAGCGGCGGGCTGCTCGGCGGCTGGCTGTCGGATCGTTGGGGTGGTCGGCGCGTGGTGACCTCCTCGTTCCTGCTCGCCGCACCGCTCTACATGGCATTCCTGGCGGTGCCGCTTCCCTACGGACTGGTTCCGCTCGTGGTGGGGAGCTTCGTGCTGCAGGCCTCGCTGCCGGTCAACGTGGTGCTGGGCCAGCAGCTCTCGCCACGACACTCCTCGGCGATCTCGAGCCTGCTGATGGGTGCGGCGTGGGGCGTGGGGGCACTGCTGATCGGGCCGATCGGCGTGCTCGCCGATCACTACGGACTGCGCGCCGGACTTCTCGCGCTCAGCGTGCTGCTGGTGGTCGGCTGGCTGCTCGCGAACGCGTTGCCGCGGCTCGCACCGCCCGCAACGGTTCGCGCCTCATCCGGTCCAGCGACCGCCTCGTAGTCGGGGTGTCGCAGGAAAGCTCGGCGGTCCCCGGGTGGCGGGCGTGCGCAGGCTCTTCCCGCCCCTGCGACATGACCCCTTGCGCCCCACGGCGCCCCTGGAGGATCTCTCATGTCGTTCCACCGACTCCGCACCGCAATCGCGGTGCTCGCGGGACTCGCGCTGTGCGCGCCGGTCGCCGCGCTCGCATCGAGTCACAGTGAAGCACCGGGCACCACCAAGGATCGCTCGGCCGACGATACCGATCTCTACGCATTCGTCGCGCGTGACGCGAACGACGCCGTCACGATCGTCGGCAACTGGTATCCGTTGATCGAGCCGAACAGCGGTCCGAACTTCGCGGCGTTCGATGACGGCGCGCGCTACTACCTGAACGTCGACAATGTCGGCGACGCGCAGGCGCACGTGCGCTTCGAGTTCACTTTCAACACCACGCGTCGCAATCCCAATACCTTCCTGTACAACACCGGCGTGGTGACCTCACTGGGCGACGCGGATCTCAACGTGGTGCAGACCTACACGCTCACGCGCTGGGACAACGGCGCCCCGACGGTTCTGGTCCAGGACGCGCAGGTGGCGCCCTACTACGTCGGACCGGTCTCGATGCCGCGCTACAACGATCTCGCGGCTTCGTCGATCCGCAATCTGCCGGGTGGCGGCAAGGTCTTCGTGGGCCCGCGCGACGATCCGTTCTTCGTGGATCTGGGCGCGATCTTCGACCTGCTCACGATCCGCAAGCTGCCGGGTGACCGCGGCCGCGGCGTCGACGGCGTCAGCAACTACAACGTGCTCTCGATCGTTCTGCAGCTTCCGAAGTCGGCGCTCACGAAGGACCGTCAGGCACCGAGTGCCGCGCTCAACAATCACATCCTCGGCTTCTACAACTCGGCCGAGCGTGCGGCGACTCGCACGTTGAATGGGGACGGTACGCTGTCGCTGAGCGGCCCCGGCGTGCAGGTCTCGCGACTCGGCATGCCGCTCGTGAACGAAGTGGTGATTCCGCTCAAGGACAAGGATCGATTCAATGCGTCGTCACCGGCGCAGGATGGTCAGTTCCTGAGCTACGTGCTGAGCCCCGAGCCCGCGGGCCTGTTGACCGCGCTCTACGGCATCAAGGTGCCGCCGGCGCCGCGCAACGACCTGGTGGCGATCTTCCTGACCGGCCTCCCGGGCCTCAATCAGCCCGCCGGCGGCACGCCGTGCGAAATGCTGCGGTTGAACCTCACCACTCCGCCCGCCATGAAGCCCAATCGCTTCGGCGTGCTGGGTGGAGACGTCGCCGGTTTCCCGAACGGCCGTCGACTCGGCGATGACATCGTCGACATCGAGCTGCGGGCACTGGCGGGGGCAACGCCGTTCACGCCGGACTTCAACATCGATCCGAACCAGAGACTCGGCGACGGAATCGATTGCAACGATCGTCCGTTCTCGCCGAGCTTCCCGTACCTCGCCCCTCCGTTCAGCCCGCTGACCCGTCGCGGTCATGCGATTCAGATCGGACGGCGCAACGGTCACGCGCTGATCGTCTCCGCTTCCGCCGACGAATCCGCTTCGGGCACCGAGTCGATGTCGAGCGACGCGACGCTCGAGCTGGAACTGGGCGACGGCGAAACCGGCGAGGTCTCGGCCACTTCGAGTGACGCCACCACGCTGCGCGAGCCCGGAGTGTCGAACGACGCGCGCAATGGAATCCAGTTCGCCGTGCCGCGCGACGGCCGCGTTCAGGTGCGGGTGTTCGACGTGCAGGGCCGTGTGGTGCGCACGCTGGTCGATCAGCAGGCTGCCGCTGGCCCGTTCATGGCGCGCTGGGACGGCGCTCGCGACGACGGTGCCGTGGCCGCGCGCGGCGTCTACTTCGTGCGCATGATCGGCGACGGCGGGGTGCAGGACAGTCGCAAGGTGATCCTGCGGTGACCTGGCGCGGGCCCGGCGCCGCCGCCGGGCCCGCCGTCAGCGGGGGCCGGGATGCCGAAACCGCCCCGGAATCTGCGCCCCATCGCCCCACCGCGAGCTCTGTGCTTGAATGACGCCGAGTCGGCGCGAGATCGGCCCCGTTCGGCCCTTCCGCCGCAGGGTTTTCTGCCGATCCTAGTCGCGGGGAGGTGCTCCGAATGGATATCGGATTCGTGGGTCTGGGTCGCATGGGTCTCAACATGACGCGACGCCTGCTGCTCGGCGGGCATCGCGTGGTGGCATTCGATCGCTCGGAGAGCGCAGTGGCGGAAGCGGTCGGCGCGGGAGCGGTCGCGGCGACCTCGCTCGCGGATCTGATTGCGAGGCTCGGCAGTTCGCGCGTGGTGTGGATGATGATTCCCTCCGGCAAGCCGGTCGACGACACGCTCGACGCGTTGTTGCCGCTGCTCGCGGCCGGCGATCTCGTCGTCGACGGCGGCAATTCCAACTTCAAGGACTCGAAGCGCCGCTACGCGAGCTCGAAGGAGCGCGGCGTCGCATTCGTGGATTGCGGAACTTCGGGCGGGATCTGGGGACTCAAGGTCGGCTACTGCATGATGCTCGGCGGTGATCCCGAGGCACTGAAGCGGCTCTCACCCGCGCTCGACACGCTCGCGCCGCCCCAGGGGTGGCTGCACGTCGGAGCGCCGGGCTCGGGGCACTACACGAAGATGATTCACAACGGCATCGAGTACGGCATGATGCAGGCGTATGCCGAGGGCTTCGAGATCTTGCAGGCGAGCGAATACAAGCCCGACCTCGAGAAGGTCTCGCATCTGTGGAATCAGGGCAGCGTGGTGCGCTCGTGGTTGCTCGAACTCGCGGTGCTCGCGTTTCGCAAGGATCCGGCGCTCGAGCAGATCCGCGGCTACGTCGAGGATTCGGGCGAAGGTCGCTGGACCGTGATGGAGGCGATCGACCTCAACGTGCCGGCCGAACTGCTCACGCTCTCGTTGCTCAATCGGTTCCGGTCGCGACAGAGCGACTCGTTCCGCGATCGGGTGCTCGCCGCGCTCCGCGCCGAGTTCGGCGGCCATGCCGTGAAGGCCAAGTGAGATGACGACCCAGATCGAGGTGACCGCGGCTCAGGCGGTCGCGGCACTCAAGCCGAACCCCGCGCCACCGTGCGCGGTGGTGGTGTTCGGCGCGACCGGCGACCTCACGCGTCGGAAGCTCCTGCCGGCGCTCTACAATCTTCAGGTCTCGGGTGCGCTGCCGGAGCACTTCGTGACGCTCGGCGTTGCGCGCCGACCGCTCACCGACGAGCAGTTCCGCACCGACATGCGCGCGGCGTGCGACGAATTCTCTCGCCGCAAGCCGGACGCGGCGACGTGGGAGGGTTTCGCCGGGCGAATCGACTATGTGGCGGCCGACTTCTCGGATCCCGCCGGCTTCGAGCGCCTCTCGATGCGTCTGCAGCAGCTCGACTTCCAGCACGGCCTCGAAGGCAATCGCCTGTTCTACCTGGCGACGCCACCGAGCGAGTTCGAAGTCATCCTGCGCGGCCTGCGCTCACACGGCCTGCTGCTGCCGCCGGGCGGGGAGGGTCCGTGGTCGCGCGTCATCATCGAGAAGCCGTTCGGCCGCGATCTCGCCTCGGCGCGCGCGCTCAACACGCTGGTGAGCGAAGTGCTCGACGAGTCGCAGACGTTTCGAATCGATCACTACCTCGGCAAGGAGACGGTCCAGAACATCCTCGTGATGCGCTTCGCGAACAGCATCTTCGAGCCGCTCTGGAATCGGAAGTACGTCGCCGCCGTCGAGATCAGCGCGCTCGAGACCGTCGGTGTCGGGACCCGAGGGGCCTTCTACGATCAATACGGCGTCATGCGCGACGTGGTGCAGAATCACCTGCTCGAACTGGTGGCGCTCACGGCCATGGAGCCGCCGACTTCGGGTTCGGCGGACGACGTGCGCTCCGAGAAGCTCAAGGTGCTGAACGCGCTGCGCGATGGCTGGGACGACACGGTGAGTCGCGACGTGGTGCTCGGCCAGTACGACGGTTACCGTGCCGAAAAGGACGTGGCGCCCGATTCGTTCACGCCGACCTATGCCGCGCTGCGACTGTTCGTCGACAACTGGCGGTGGCAGGGCGTGCCGTTCTATCTGCGGGCGGGAAAGAAGCTGGCGAAGCGCGCGACCGAGATCTCGGTGCACCTGCAGCCGATTCCATTGAGCCTGTTCGGACGACACGACGTGTGCGAGAGCGTGCCGCCGAACGTGCTCACGATCCGCGTTCAGCCCGACGAGGGCGTGCAGCTCCAGTTCGCTTCGAAGATTCCGGGCGAGGATACGCGGGTGGGACGCGTGCTGATGGACATGCGCTATCAGGAGGCGTTCGGCGGCGAGCCGCCGGAGGCCTACGAGCGGCTGCTGCTCGATGCGATGCGCGGCGACGCCACGCTGTTTTCGCGCCGCGACTGGGTCGAGACCTCGTGGTCGTGGATCGATCCGCTGCTGCAGTACTTCGACCGCCATCCTCCCACCGACTTTCCGAACTACGCGCCCGCTTCGTGGGGCCCGAAGCGTGCCGACGAGTGGATCGCGCGCGATCGCCGCGCCTGGAGATGCGATTGACCGTCGGCGGACCACGCGTGCACCGCTGCGAGAGTGCGGCCGACGCCGGGCGAGAAGTCGCGCATCGGTTGCTGCACCACTTCGAGGACTCGATCGAGCAGGGTGCGCGGATTCGGCTCGGCGTGTGCGGCGGGCGCTCGATCGTGCCGGTGCTGCAGGCGCTCGTGGTCGGGGCGGATCGGGAGCAGTGGCGCTGGAGGCAGTGGGATCTGTTCCTGACCGACGAGCGCGCGGTTCCGCGCGGCGATGCCGAACGCAATGACGCATTGATCGAGCGCGAGTTCGTGGTGCCGCTCGGCGCCTCGCCGGTGGTGCTGCATCGCATGGCGGCCGAGGCGTCCGATCTCGAAGCGGCCGCGCTCGACTACGATCGTCAACTCGCCGCGCCGTTGCACGCCGTGATCCTGGGACTCGGCGAAGACGGCCACGTCGCCTCGCTGTTTCCGGGCTCGCCCTGGCTGCGCGAGAGCGAGCGCCGCGTGGGCGTGGTGCTCGACAGTCCCAAGCCTCCCGCGCGGCGGCTGACCCTCACCTCGCGCGCGATCACCGAGACGCCGTTGCGGCTGGTGCTCGGCTTCGGGGCTGCCAAGGCGGCGGCGGTCCGGCGCTCGCTCGCGATCCACGGCGACGTGCTCGAAACGCCCGCGCGCATCGCTCGGGACGGCGTGTGGTTCGTCGACGCGGCGTCCGCCGGCGGCTAGACGAGCGAAGAGCCCGACGGTGGGCCGGGCTCAATCGATTCGCGCGACGGTGCGGGGCGTGAAGGCCGCGCCGCGAACGGGCTACTTCTTCTTGGGCGGACGACCGAGGCGCTTGCCGGGTGGACGGCCGCGACGCTTGCCGCCGAACAGGCTCGCGACGTAGCTCTCGACCTCCAAACGAACGATGCCCTGGACCATCTCGCGCACCCGCGCCTGCACGGTGCTTCGAACCTGCGCTCCGATCGAGCCCAGATCGAGCCCACCGCTGGCGCGCGCCGGAGCGGCGGTCGCTGCCCGGCGTCCGCGGCGCTTGCGACCGACGCCGTACTTCTTGCGCCACGAGTAGTACGTGACCGGCGTGACGCCGAACTGCTTCTTCACCGCTTCGGCAGTGAGACCGCCGCTGGCGGCCGCCTCGAGA
>JABFRW010000102.1 GCA_013140805.1 Candidatus Eisenbacteria bacterium | reverse complement strand
CGCCGCCGAGCGCAGCGCGCAGTCGCCGGCGCAACGAGGCGCGCCGCGCGAGCGCACGAACCCGCGCAAGCGGATCCGCGAAGCGTCCCAGTCCCGCCGCCTCGGTCACCGCCTGCCAGACCGCCACCCAGCCGCGTGCCGCGTCGCGCCACAGCTCGTCAATCGCGCGTGGAGCGTTCGGAGTTCCGATACGCCACGCGATCGCCTCCGCCCACAATCGCTCGAGTGCCGGAACATCCGCTCCCGAGAGTCGGGGATCGTCTCGAAGCCGCGCGCGTGCCCGCTCGACCCGGACCGACAGCTCGAACGGCAACTCGTCGGCGAGCAGCGTGATCGAGGTCGCAAGCTCGGTCGCGACCTTGAGTACCCGGTGGCGGGCATGCGTCGCGTCGGTGCGCACTTCCTCGCGCGCGGCGAGCAGTTCGAAGGAGCGATTCTCGAGCAGCAGCAGCCGCTCCTCGTGCGAAATGTCGCGCGGCCGCCACGCCGGGATGCGACTCAGCACGCGCACGTCACCGCGCACCACCACTCCCAGCTCTCGCAGTTCGAGTGTGCCCGGCCGGGCCGGCAGTGCGGCGAGCGAACCCGGAGTCACGAAGCTCAGCTCGAGCGGCGCACCGAAACCGAGGCCGCTCATGACGCTTCGAATCGGGAGTTGGCGGGCTCTCCAGCGCGCCAGCACACGCGCTCGCGAGCGTTCGTCCGCGGCCACCCACCAGGCATCGACATCCGAGAGCGACCTCCCCGTTTCATCGCGCACCGCTTCGCCACGCGCGAAGCTCCCGCCGATCAGGAATGCGAGCGGCGCTTCATCGAGAAGCTCGGCGAGGCGGTCGGCCATGACCGCGATCGAGTTCGGATTCGGGAGGTGTCGGCTCACCGCAGCGGGCGGCGCGCCGTCAGATGCGGCGGTAGATGAAGGCGGGGATCTCGAGCCGACGCCGGTTGAGCACCGTCCCGAGCAGGCGTGCGCCGGTCTTGCGCAGCAGGTCCTGTGATCGGGCGATGACCGGACGCTTGGCGCTACCGGCCTGCACGACGAGAACCGCACCGTCGGCGAGCGCAGCGAGATCTACGGCTTCGGGGGATTCGAGCACCGGTGGGCAGTCGAGCAGGATCCAGTCGGCGCGCGGCGCGAGCGATTCGATCAGCGCCTCGGCCCAGTCGGACGGCACGTAGCCGGCCGCCCGGTGTTCGGCATCCATCGGAACCAGCGCAAGCGAGCCCTCGCTCGAGAGCGGAGCGCGAGACTCCGAATCCGAACCGAACAATCGCGTCTCGAGCATCGGCCGGCGAGCGTGGAGGTCGACGAGGATCACGCGCTGCCGACCCTCGGTCGCGATCAGGGTTGCAAAGTCCGCGGCGACCGAGGAAGTCCCCTCCCCGGGCTGCGAGCACGTGAATGCCACCACCCGGGGCGACCGATCGGTGAGCGCCGCTTCGAGATGGATCCGAAGCGGGGCGACCTCGCGCACCAACCCGTCGTCGAGGCGTCGCACCGGAACACTGATCGGTCGTGGAAGCGCGCCGATCACGCGGGCGCTTCGCGCCGGCGCTGCAGCGCTGCGAGCGGCGCTCGTCGCCGGACGCGGAGGCTCCGGAGTGACCGCCGGCGCCGTTGCCGGCGAGAGATGCGTGGCCTTTCGCAGCGCTTCGAAGATGCGGCTCACGAGGCGACCGCCTGTCGCGCCGAGTGGCTGCCCGTCCCTCGCCGCCGTCGCCGCTCGGTGACCGAGGCGAGCACCGGAAGCTGCAACGTGGATTCGAGGTCGCCCGGGGTACGGACGCGCGGATCGAGCCCATCGGCGAAGAACGCGAGTCCGATTCCGACCAACAGACTGAAGGCGGGAGCGAGCGCGAGCCGGACGTAGTCACGCGCGTTCGTCGGGCGCGCGGGTCCCGGCGGGTGCAGCACCAGCACGTTGATCATCGGTGTGGTCTGCTCGGTGATCCGCGCCTGATCGCTGCGGTTCACGAGGTCGCGATAGCGATCCTTCAGCACGCCGACCTCACGATCGATCTCCGACAGCGTCATCTCCTTGCTCGGCATGCTCGCCAGCGACGTCTCGACACGAGCAATCTCGTCGTCCAGTGGCTTGAGTCGCGACTCCACCGAGCGCACCTGACCGCGGCTGACTTCGACACGCGACTGGACCTCGCGCTGGAGGAAGCCCCTCAACGTCTCGAGCGTCGCGACCCCGTTGACGATTTCAGGCGAGTCCTCACGATACCGTTCGCGCAACTGTGCGAGTCGCGTTTCCTGACCGAGCACTCGGAGCTTGAGGTCGACCAGGACCTGCTCGTTGGCGCCCTGGCCCATGGTCGGCGAATCGAGATCGGGTTGCGATGCGAACTTCTCGATCTGTTCGAGATTGCTTCGCGCGGAGCGCAGATCCGCGTCGATCTCGGTGCGGCGTTGCCGCATCGAGAGCAGCGAACTGACGAGATTGCGAGTCTGATCCTCGATCGCATAGGCATCGCTGCCGCGCGCGAAGTTGCGGCGCAGGGTCTCGTAGCGGTCGAGATCCTCGGTGACCTTCTTGACCTCGGCGTCGAAGAATTCCTTCGGATAGGCGAGGTTGAGGGTCTTGAGCCGATGTTCGACATAGGCGGTGACGACCGCGTTGCACGCGCGTTCGGCGATCTTGGGATCGGAATGCACGTAGCCGATCAGGATGACGTTGCTCTCGCCCTTCACCTCGGCGCCGACGCTGCCGGAGCCCAGATCGATGCGGGGCAGTCCCTCCGAGGCCTGCTGATCGAGCAACTGCTGTGCTCGCATCTGGACCGGGGCGCTGCGCACCACCTCGATCTCGCTCGCCAGCTCTTCCTCCCAGCCCGACATGCGGCGATTCGGCTGGAGCAGGCTCTCCTGTTCGCCGCGCTTGATGAGGACCTCACCGAACGACTGGTACGAGGTGCGGGTCGTGAAAGCGACCGACAACACGGTCACGCTCGCGACCACGAACAGTCCGATGATGATCCACTTGCGGCGGAACACGACCGCGAGGAACTCGCGCGCGGTGGCGCTGCGAGCGACCCCGGCAGCCGGCAATGAAGTCTGCGCGTTCAATTGCTGGTCTCCACCCGCACGATGTTCGGATACAGGCGGTCGATATGGAACAGCTCCCAGCCGGTGAGGGCCGTGGTCAGCAGCGCCGCCTGCTCGCCGAAGAACTGCTTGACGAAGATGTTGATGTTGCCGATCGAGGAACGCGGCACGTACACGATGTCGAATCGCGACAGCATGGGGTCGGCGTTGAAATCGCCGCGCCGCATCGCCGAGTCGAACTTGAGACGCGCGACGCGGACGGTCGAAGCTCCGTCTCGGCGCATGACCAGAATGCTGTTGCGGGCCGCGTCATCCTCGAAGCCGCCGGCGCCCGTGATCGCCTGAAGCACCGTCATGAACGGGGTGACCGGCAGCGAGCCGGCGCGTTTCACGCGCCCCAGCACGTGCACGAGGTTGCCCGCCAGCTCGGTGACCTCGACGGTGACTCGCGGCTGCTTGAGTTCGGCCGACAACAGGTCGCGAAGCGAGGCTTCGAGTTCGCGCGGCGAACGTCCGGCGGCCACCACGTCGCCGACCGGATAGACCGAAATGCGCCCGTCGGGTCGCACGCGCAGCAACCGCGTCTTGTCGGTGTAGACCAGTTCGGTCGGACCGAAATTGAGCGTGAGGATGTCGCCGGGCACGATTCGATACTCGGGCGCGCGGCTCCAATCGGTCCCGGCGGTATCGGCCGGCGGATCCGGAAGTACCGCCCACGACGGCGCGGCACCGAGCAGCAACGTAAGCGACAACAGCAGCGCGAATGCACGCGGGGATCGAATCGCGGTCAATGCAACTCCGTGCGTGGATGGCCTGATGGCATCTCGCGCCGGTACCGCGCCCCGGGGGAGGGCCGATGCGCCGGTCGCGTCGGGGCTGACGACGGGGTCACTCCCCCGGTTCGTTCCCCACCAGTAGGGTCAGAATGCTCATAGACCCCACCGAAGCAGTACCAAGATGCGTGTAGGCCGTCCTCCGCCCGCGATCGACAGGTCGCCGCAACTCATGGCGACGAAGCGGGTTGAAGTATAGGCAGGCGGTCGGAAGGCTGTCAACGCTCACGATTCGATGGGTCCTGCCCATCCCAGGACCGCAATCCCCATGCCCGCATGGGGCCAGGGTCCGCGACTCAGGCGCCGGTTCGCATGTCCACGAGCACCACGCTGATCGATCCGACCGTGACCTTGCTGCGCATCAGGACCGGCATGCGCCGCTCGTCATCGGTGATCCAGATCACGAGTCGTCCCTTGTTCTTGAAGATGCCGCCGGCCTTGAGCAGCGGTTCGATCGCGATGCAATCGAACTCGCCCGCCGGCGTCTTGACCCGCTCGCGCCCGATGACTCTCACCTCCATCGGCACGCTCTTACGGCTTGCGTGGTAGTCGAAGAACAGGCTCCCGCCGAGCGGCAGTGGCTGGGTGCGCGTGTAGTAGAACGAGGACAGCGCGTCCTGGACTTCGGGAGGGATCGGGAAGGTCTGTCCGTCCTGGTAGACCGCCTGTTGCTTTGCGTAGTCGAACGCAATCGCATTGCTGGCGCGATGACCGCCCTCGCGACGCTGCTCCGAGTAGCGATAGCTGAAGTGTCCGGTCGAATCCCACACCGACTCGATGCGATTGCGCACCTTGTAGAAGCGGCTGAAAAAGCCGTTCGACTCGGCGCGCGCAACCAGCTGAAACGCCGGCCGGCCGGCCTGATCGCGAATCGACGGCACCTCGAGCCACGCCGTGCCGGCCTTGATGAAGCCGTACTGGACCGAGAACTTGAGCGACTCGCCGACGCGAAACGGAGTGGGAACCGCCGGCAGGACTTCGCCGGTGCCCGGAAGCGAACCGGGGCGCGGAAGTTCGGCGTCGGAGGAGTCGGCGTCGGAGTCCGCCGCTCGCGAAGTCGGCGGGACCATGACCAGGGCGAGGATGAGCAGCACCCGCAACACCGCCGAAGGGGTGCGCCGGTGCCCGGCTGGCCGACGAGCCGGAACCTCCCTAGAATGCGTGGCGCGATCCATTACTTGAGACCTTCGCAAGAGCGGTGCCGTGCGGCCGACACGATCGAAAGGGACCATGTCATCGAGCCAATCGCCTGTCAAACCGAAGCTTGAGCCGGCTGCACGTTTTCAGAACCTGCCCCCCTATGCGCTCGCTACGGTGCTGCAAGCCCGCGACGAGAAGCTGAAAGCGGGCGTCGATGTCATCGATTTGGGCGTTGGCAATCCCGACGTGCGCCCGCCGCAGATCGCAATCGAGGCACTCGAGACCGCGTTGAGGGACCCGATGGTCCAGAACCATCGCTATCCTTCCTTCAACGGGCTGCCCGAGTTTCGCGCCGCCGTCGCACGTTACTACGACCGGCGCTTCGGCGTGCGAGTCGACCCGGCGAGCGAGGCGATGGCGCTGATCGGTTCGAAGGAGGGGATCTCCAAGTTCCTGCTCGCCCACGTCAATCCCGATGACACCGTGCTGCTCTGCACGCCGTGCTATCCCGCGTATCTCGGCCAGGCCGCGATTCTGCAGGCGCGCGTCGTCGAGGTGCCATTGCAGGCGAAACTCGGCTGGCGACCGGATCTCGCTTCGATCGCGGTCGAAGATGCGAAGCGCGCCAAGCTGATCGCGATCAATTATCCGAACAATCCGACCGCCGGGACAGAGACGGAGTCGCTCTACCGCGACGTGCTGAAGTTCGCTCGCGACTACGACCTGTTCGTGATCTCGGACATCGCCTACGCGGACCTGTCCCTCGATCCCTCGTACCGCGCTCGCTCGTTCCTCGAGTTCGATCGCGACAAGGAACGCACGGTCGAGTTCCACTCGTTCTCGAAGTCCTACTCGATGCAGGGCTGGCGGGTCGGCATGGCGGTCGGGCACCCCGAGGCTCTCGCCCGCATGGCGCGCCTCAAATCGAACATGGACTACGGCGTGTTCATGGCGATCCAGCGTGCGGCGATCGCGGTGCTCGATCATGGCGACGCCTATACGATCGAGGTCTCGGAGATGTATCGCAAGCGCCGGGACGCGTTCCTCGAGTCGATCCGCCCGCTCGGCTACCCGGTCGAAACGCCCCGCGCCACGATCTACGTGTGGCTGCCGATTGCGCGCTCGAGCGCGAACGCGGTCGCATTCGCGGCGGAGGTGCTCGAGAAGACCGGCGTCGTGCTCACGCCCGGGACCGGCTTCGGAAAGTCGGGCGAGGGCTACGTTCGCATTTCCCTGTGCGAGACCGAGGAGCGCCTGCGGGAAGCGGGCAGCCGACTCGCGACGGCGAAGCTCAGCTACTAGCGCGATCGGCGCGCATTCCACGACGCGCCGCCGTATACGGCGACAACGACCAGCGCGATGGGAAGGAACGGCAACGCGAACTTGCCGTTGTCTGAGATCTCTCCGATCGCTGCGACCAGGGTGCCGGCCACCACCAGGCAAGCGAGCAAAGGCAACTGCGCTGCCGGGTCCACGCGGCGGCGCAGTCCCGGGAACAGCAGCGCGAGCGAGCAGGCCAGGAATGCCGCATTGAGGCTGAGCTCGAACAGGCGGGCCGATCGCGTCACCGCGCGAAGCAGCGGCAGCGCGGCCGACGAGTGAACGTACGCCTCCTTGAGGTACATCGGACGCGACCACGAGTACGCCCATCCCTTCGCCACACTGCGGAGGTAATACCCGGGATCGGCACGCAACACCACGACCGACATCGTCTGGACCTCCTGCGCGGTACGTGCGTAAGAAAGCCCCGTCGCCCGCTGCATCTCCGGGATCGCGGCCCAGATCGTATTGATGTGCGAGCCGGTTTCGGCTCTGACCGCGAGTCGGTGCTTCAGGTAGATATCGCGCAACGTGGCGAAGCGATCCGGCGCCAGCTCCATGCGTCCGCCGACGTGCTGGCTTAGCCGGAAACCCGTCATCGTCGAAGGTCCGAACTCGCCGTAGGCGCGCCATTGCCAGGCGCACCATGAGCCCACCAGCAGCAACGCCGGAACCACGAAGGCGACCGCCAGGGAACCACCCGCTCGCCGAACGGGCCCCGCCGGAGCGGGCAGCGTCCATGCCATCGCGATCAGGGCGAGCGGGATCAGAAAGATCAGAAACGTCTTGTTGAGCGCAGCCGTCGAAAGCACCACCGACAACGCGACGGCTCGTCTGGCGGTCGGCCGTTCGCGCAGCATGCAGAGCAGCAGCGCCGCCAGCGTCACCTGAAAGCACGCCAGCGACTCCGTCACGAGAATCGCCTCGAACGCCAGGAAGTCCGGAAGCAGCGCCTGAGTCACTCCCGCGAGGGTTGCGATCCGAACGCTGCACGTGCCACGCCAGACCATCACACTCACGAGCCACGCGGTCGCCGCTCCCAACAGTCCTTGCACCGCCTGCACCAGCAATGGCCGCAGGCCGAGCATCAGCAGGAACAGCGGATAGACGGGCGGGCGACCGCCGTCGTCTTCGTGCAGGCGGCCGGTCGCGATGCGCTCGGCGACTTTCAGGTACGTGAACGCATCGCCCTCGATCACCGGGCCGTAGAGCATCCCCCACACCCATCGCGCGCCCAGCGCGACCCCGAGCACCAGGAGCGTGGTCGAGAGCGGCAGCAGCGCGCGTGCGACGTGCGGCGGCCCGGGGCCGGTGAGAGCGTTCGGCGTCAACGAAAGCCGCACGGCTCGAACGCGCTCACGACGGCGTGGCCTCGCCGTCGGGGTCGCTCGCCACCGACTCCGAGAGCCCGAAGCCGAACAGCGCGAGACAGAACGTTCCGAAGCACTTCGTGCCTTCCTCCAACGTGCCGAGCCACTGCCGTGTCGCCTCGCCCAGCGTGTCCCAGGGCGCGAGATCGGAGAGTTGCGAGATCAGGAGACACACGATCGCGCGCGTCCCCGGCAGCAGCACGTGCAAATGCGCGAGCAGTCGACGTCTCGCCAGCCATGCGCCGAGGATCGCGGTCACCGCATAGGCACCGAAGATGTAGAGGTCACGATCCAGCATCCCGAACAGCTCGGGCACGCCGAGCCGGCCGAGCACGCGCGCTCCTGAATCGTGGAGCTGCACGGTTTCGTCGAATGCCAGAAATACGCCGATCAGAGCACCGAGGAGCCACGCCGCCGGTTCGAGCCCGCGCACCCGGGCGCGGCGGAGCCGCCGCCACACCAGGAACGGCGACCACGCGTAGATCAGCAGGCAGAACCCGCTCAGCAGCGTGAGCAGTCCGGCGTAGCGACGGCCGCCGTCACGGAAGTCGAGGAAGTAGTAGATCCCGCGCCCCCGATACGCGGCGCCGCCGAGCACCGCGAGCACCACGCCCATCGTGAGCCCGTCCCCCGCACCGTGTCGCCGCCATCCCTCCCGGTAGCCGGTACGCAGCCGTCGCGCCACCTCACGCCACTTGGAGACTCGCCCCTCACCGGGACGAAAGCTGCTTGCGAGCGGCGGGCGAGCGGTCACGAGCTCTCGACTCGCGCGGCGATCGGCCAGTCGCTCGCACCGAGTTCGCCATGCGTCGCGGGCCCCAGCGCGGTGAGCGCCCAGCTCTCGGGAATCAGGTAGCGGCGCGCGACGTCGCGCACCTGTTCGAACGTGACGGCGAGCACGCGTTCGACCAGCTCATCGGTCGGCGTATAGCGTCCGCGCAGGATTTCTTCACCTGCGAGATGGAACATGCGCGACGAAACGCTTTCGTGATCGAGCAAGATGCTGCCGCGGATCTGACTCTTCGCGGCCTCGAATTCAGCGAACTCGGGTCCGGCCTCGGCCAGCTTCGAAAGCTCGGTGCGCACACGCGCCAGCGCCTCGCGTCCGCGCGCGGGCGAAACCCCCATGTGCACGCCGAGGGCGCCACAGTCGCGATGGAACTCGAGCGCCGAATAGACTGAATAGGCGAGCCCCGCCTCCTCGCGCACGCTCTGGAACAGCCGAGAACTCATGCCGCCGCCGAACAGCGTGTTCAGCACCACCAGTGGATCGCGATCAGGGTGATCGTCGGGCACCCCGCGGGTCGACAACACCACATAGAGCTGCTGAACGTCCTCGATCGCGTGGCGCGCCGCGGGTATGAACGGTGGAGGCACCCGGGACAACGCCAGCGCATCGCCGCCCGGAGGGGCGAAGTGCTGCTCGACCAGTGCGCACAGTCTGTCGTGGTCGAGTCCTCCGGCGCCCGAAATCACGAGCTGATCGGCGCGATAGCGTCGTGCGTGAAACGTCACGAGGTCTTCGCGCGTGAGCGCCCGCACCGTCTCGGCGCTGCCGAGGATCGGGCGGCCCAGTCCGTGCTCGCCCCACAGGTGGCGGGCGTGCTGGTCCTGAACGCGCTCTTCGGGATTGTCGTCATAGGCGAGGATCTCCTCGCACACCACCGACTTCTCGCGCTCGATGTCGTTCGGAGCGAATCGCGAACGGCTCAGGATGTCGGCGACCACGTCGACCACCTCGGGCAGATGATCGCCCAGCGCTCTCGCGTAATAGCAGACCTGCTCGCGCGCCGTGAACGCATCCAGGTGACCGCCGAGCGACTCGAGGCTGTGCGCGATCGCGCGCGCGTCGCGTCGCTCGGTGCCCTTGAACATCATGTGTTCGACAAAGTGGGTGATGCCGAGCCGCTCGGACGGCTCGTCCCGGGCACCGCTACGGACGAACGCCCCGAATGCGATCGAGCGCCGGTCCGGCATCGGCTCGCTGAGCACCGTCATGCCGCTCGGCAGGACGGTCTTTTGGAACTGCAAGTCGCTCATGCGCGGGTCCCCGGGGCGGCAGTCGCATCGGTGCGGACGTCGGGGGTCGACGCCAGCGCCTCGATCCAGCCGAGTGCGCGGGCGAAGGTCTCGCGCTGGCGCGGCATCTCGAGGAAACCGTGCACGGTACCCGGCCACACCTCGATCTCGAAACGCGCACGCTCCGAGGGACGCAGGCGCGGGAACACCGAGCGCTCCGCGACCCGGAACGATTCGTACTCTGCGTCCTCGGACCCGTACAGGAACAGCGCGCGTGCCCGCGAGCGCACCAACGCCCGGAAGTGCTCGAGGAAGCTCGACGCGAGCGGCAGCGCATCCTCGTCGTGCCCCCCGCGCAGGCTGTTGCCGGTCACCCGGCCGAGCACCCGTGACATGTAGCTCCAGCGCTCGCGGCGTGCGAGCGAGCGCCAGTTCTCGGGGTTGCGAAGCGCGCGAGCGAGATGTCGCCAGTCCTTCTGGTCGGCGTGAACGAGCGTCATGGTCTTGAGCTCCATGACGGGAGCGGCCATGAACACCAGCCCGTCGATCGCGTCGCCCTCGTCCATGAACGCGGACAGCGCGGTTCGAGCGTCGAAGCAGGTGCCGCACACTACGAAGCGGCGCTGTCCGAAGTGCTCGCGCAGGAATCGAATCACCGCCACCGCGTCCTCGCGGTAGGGGCGATTGGGATCCAGGTACGAGGCGTCCCCGCCACTATCGCCACATCCGTGGTAGTCGAATCGAAACGCGTGGAGTCCGCGCGCGGCGAGGCGCCGCGCACCTTCGACCCACATGCGATTGCGGTGTGAGCGCGGGCGCGTGAACAGGATCGCGCAGCGGCCGGCCGGTGGCACGGTCGGATCCGGCGGGGTCAGGATTCCAAACAGCTCGCCGCGCGGCGTCGGCACCACCACGGCACGCTCGGCGCGGGCACGTTCGATCTGCTCGGGGGTTTCAATCCAGGGCATCGACCCACTCCCGGGTCGCGGCAACCAGCGCCGGACTCTCCCACGCCGGATTTTGCGTGAAGTGCCAGCCGAGATCCTCGCGCACCACGTGGCTCTGCACCCGGGCGCCGCGCGCCTGAACGGCCTCCAGCAGCGCAGCGTGGTCCGGCGTCAGCCGCGCGCGCGACTGGATCTGCACCAGCAGCGTGGGTCCCGACCAGGTCGCGAGCGTCTCTCCGAGCGAGCGATCGGCCAGCGACTCGAACACCGCCGGATGCAGGTAGTAGCCGTGCACGTCGACGGCCGTGCCGGCAGCGACCCGCGCGAGCAGCTCGTCGACCGAGTGCTCCGGCTTCTTCCCCGCCGCGACCTGAGAGAACAGCAATCCGCGCAGCATCGCTCGAAAGTACTCGGGACCGCGATGAAGCGGCTCCCACATCGCGAGCCCCACGGCGTCGTCGCGGCGCGCTGGCCGCCGCCGCCGCACTCGCGCGCCGAAACGCACTCCGAGCCACACCACGTGCTTCGCTCCCGAGCGCCGGCGCGCTTCGTCGGCTGCGGCGTTCGCGTCGCGGGTCAGCGTCTCGATCGTGACATCCGCGAAATTGCCGGCGGAGTCACCGTGACCGCGAGCGTGGAAGCGCAGCACCGGCACGCCGGCGGCCGCCAGCGCGCGCGCGTTCAGTACCTCGGCGCGATAGGTGCTGATCTGCTCGACGCCGAGCCCGTGCACGTGCACCACGACCGGGCGGTCGCGCGCCTCGGCCGGCGCATGGTAGACGCCATAGAGCGGAAGTCCCTCCGATTCGAAGGACAGCGGGGACTCGGAAGCCACGGTCGGAGCGAGCAAGCGCAGCGCCTCGGGTGGGAAGGAGCGCAGACGGGGCCCCGCGGCGGCGCGGGCGCGCACGAGGTGCGAACGATGCTACAAGTCGCCTTTGCGCAGGGTCAATCGAACGGTTCCGACGCGCCGCTCGAGTGCGCTACCATGATTGCCCTCGCGCGCGTCGCTTCGCGCACCTTCACCCTCTCTCGAACGAGCTCCTCCCCCATGTCCGACGAGACGCGCTACGAGTTCGGCGCCAACTGGCAAAGCTACGTGAAGCACGCGCTCAATGAGCAGCGCGTCGCCCACGCCGTCACCTCGATGCGTGAATTCCTCGGAGTCGAGACGCTGCGCGGACGCCGCGTGCTCGACATCGGATGCGGCTCGGGTCTGTTCTCGCTCGCGGCTCACCTGCTCGAGGCCGAGCACGTGGAATCGTTCGACTACGACGCGAACTCGGTCGCCGCCACGCGGTCGCTCCAGTGCGCGCACGGCGTCGCCGACGAGCGCTGGACGGTGCGCCAGGGTTCGGTGCTCGACGCGGCATTCATGGCGACGGTGCAGCCGGCCGACGTGGTCTACTCGTGGGGGGTCCTCCACCACACCGGTCACATGTGGGAGGCGATCGACGCGGCGGCGACGCGGGTGCTTCCCGGCGGGCGCTTTGCGATCTCGATCTACAACAAAGTCGAGCGCTTCCCCGACAGCTCGCGCATGTGGTGGCACCTGAAGCGAACCTACACGCGTGGCCCCGCCGTGGTGCGGCGCTTGATGGAAGCCGGCTACGTCGCGAACTTCGTGCTCACGCGCCTCGTCACATTGCGAAATCCGATCTCGCCGTTTCTCGATCGCGAGGGCGCCGGCCGCCGCGGCATGGAGTTCATGCACGACGTCCGCGACTGGCTCGGTGGATTCCCGTACGAATATGCGACCTCGGGAGAGATCTTCCAGCACGTGCACTCGCGCGCCGGCTTCGAACTCGAGCGACTGGTCAACTGGGAGGGCAACGCCTGCAACGAGCTGTTGTTCCGCCGCCCCTGAGGCGCCTCCCGCAACGGAAAAGGCGCGCCCCTGGGCGGGGCGCGCCTCCGTTACTCGAAGCGATTCGAGACTAGCGACGACGTCCGCGATCGCGTCCACGGTCCCGGTCGCGATCTCCGCCGCCACCGTAACCGCTGCCTGAGCTCGACGCAGCGCCGGCCGGCACGCCACCCTCGGGCTCCGGCAGGAGCGCCTTGCGGGAGAGCTTGATCTTGCCCTCCTTGTCGACGCCGATCACCTTGACCATCACCATGTCGCCCACGTTGAGGACGTCCTCGGTACGCGCCAGGCGGTGGTGCTCGATCTCGGAGATGTGCAGCAGTCCGTCGCGGCCCGGAACGATCTCGACGAACGCTCCGAACGTGACCACGCTGCGAACCTTGCCCTGGTAGACCGCTCCCACTTCGGGATCCTGCGCGATGCCACGGATCAGTTCCTCGGCACGGCGTCCGCCCTCGAGGTTGACCGCGGCGATGCGCACCTCACCCGAGTCGTCGATGTCGATCTGGGCGCCGGTTTCTTCGGTGATCTTCTTGATCACCTTGCCGCCGGGTCCGATGACTTCGCGGATCTTGTCGGGGTGGATGTTGATGATCGTGATGCGCGGTGCGAACGGCGACATCTCGGTGCGCGGAGCGGCCAGCGCCGCGTCCATGATGCCGAGGATGTGAAGCCGGCCCTTGCGGGCCCGCTCGAGCGCGTCCGCCATGACCTGGCGTGAGACGCCGCCGATCTTGGTGTCCATCTGGAACGCGGTGATGCCGTCACGCGTGCCGCACACCTTGAAGTCCATGTCGCCGAGATGATCCTCGACGCCGAGGATGTCGGTCAGCACTTCGACCGCGTCGCCTTCCTTGATGAGACCCATCGCGATGCCCGCGACCGGTGCCTTGATCGGCACGCCCGCGTCCATCAGGGCCATCGAGGAGCCGCACACCGTAGCCATCGACGACGAGCCGTTCGACTCGAGGATGTCGCTGACCAGCCGAATCGTGTAGGGGAAGCTGGTGTCGGCCGGGATCACCGGCTCGATCGCGCGCTCGGCGAGCGCACCATGACCGATCTCGCGCCGGCCCGGACCGCGGATCGGACGCACTTCACCGACCGAGAACGGCGGGAAGTTGTAGTGCAGCATGTACGACTTCCACGACTGTCCTTCGAGCTCCTCGACCCGCTGCTCGTCGCTCTTGGTGCCGAGTGTGGCGACCGCGAGCGCCTGCGTCTCGCCGCGCGTGAACAGGCATGAGCCGTGGGTGCGCGGGAGCACGCCCACCTCGACCGTCACCGGGCGGATCTGATCCGGACCGCGGCCGTCGGCGCGCAGCTTGTCGTTCAGCACCGTGCGGCGAAGTTCGTCGCGCTCGATCTCGTGCAGCAGCTTGCCGATGAACGGCGCCAGCTCGCCGAAACGCTCGGCGTGTGCGCCGACCGCCTCCTTCGTGAGGCGATCCACTTCTTCCTGGCGCTGCTCCTTGCCCGGAATCCGAATCGCGTCGCGCAGTCGCGAACGGTAGGCCTCGAGAGCCTGCTTCATTTCGCCGAGGTCCGGACCGGCGAGCAGCGGACGCTTGCCCTTGCCCGAACGTCCGATCAGCTCGCGCTGGATCTCGACCAGGCGACGGATGTGCGTCATCGCGAAGTCGAGCGCGTCGAGCAGCTCGGTCTCGCTGATCTCGCGCGTGCCGCCTTCGACCATGATGATGTCGGTCGCGGTGCCGGCGACGATCACGTCCATGTCGCTCTCTTCGAGCTGCGACACGGTCGGATTGACGACCAGCTCACCGTTGATGCGCGCAACCCGCACGCCGCCGATCGGCTCCGGAAACGGAATGTCCGACAGGCACATCGCCGCTGAGGCACCCACCAGCGCCAGCACATCGGCATCATTTTCCTGATCCGACGAGATCACCGTCGCCATGATCTGGGTCTCGTAGGGGAACTGCTTCTCGAACAGCGGTCGGATCGGACGATCGATCAGCCGCGAGCTCAAGACTTCCTTTTCGGTCGGTCGGCCTTCACGCTTGAAGAAGCCGCCCGGAATGCGACCCGCAGCGTACGTACGCTCGCGATAGTCGACGGTCAGCGGCACGAAGTCGCGACCGAGCGTCGGCGACTTGGCGGCGCTCGCCGCCACCAGCACATATGTTCCGCCGAACTGCACGAGGGCGGAGCCGCCCGCGAGTTTGGCCATCTTGCCGGTGCTGATGATCAGCTCCCGGCCGCCCAGGTCGAGCGTTACCTTCTGTTCCATCTTGGGGTTTCTTCCTTTTGGCCTGCAGGGCACGGCACGCGCCGACCCCGTGAGCACTCGATGGCCACACGTCCGGCCGATCCAGTGGGCGGGAGTCACCCCTCCCGCGAGGGTGTTGGACGCGGCACCCGCCGGGGGTGCCCCGCGTCCGAGGAATGCGTCGAGCTTTGGAATGGCAGAGGCGCGTCGCGCCTCGCCGCTCACCGCTTAACGACGCAGTCCGAGATCCTTCACCACCTTGCGATAGCGATCGACCTTGGTGGCCTTGAGGTAGTCGAGCAAGCGACGACGCTGCCCGACCATGCGCAACAGTCCGCGCCGTGAGGCGTGGTCGCGCTTGTGGGTCTTGAAGTGCTCGGTGAGGTACTGGATCTTCTCGGTGAGGAGAGCGATCTGGACCTCGGGTGAACCCGAGTCCCCTTCGTGAATCTTGAACTTGCTGATGATCCCCTGCTTCTGCTCCTTGGAGAGCGTCACAGTGGGTACCTCCAGGGTTCGGAGTGGTGTGTCGGAGCCCAAGCCACCGGGTCAGCTCCCGGGTGGTCGAGCGTCAGGGCAACCGCCCATCGGTCGGTAGGACGGGGCAAGGTAACACGATGGGGGCCCCCGAACCAGCGTTCCGGGTCGCGCTAGACCCCGGCCTGCGGCGCACGAGCGAGCCGGGCCCGGCACTCCTCGACATCGGCCTGGATGGCGCCCGCGAGTGCGACAGGGCTCTCGAACTTGAGTTCGGGGCGCAGCCAGTCGACGAACGCAAGGCGCATCTCGCGCCCCGGCAGCTCGCCTTCGAAGTCGATCAGGTGCGCCTCGATCGTGCGACTCTTGCCGTCGAACGTCGGACGCACCCCGACGCTCACCGCGGCCGGACGCGTCACCGGCTCGTCGCCGATCCCGACCCGCGCGGCGTAGATCCCGTCACGCGGCAGCAACTTCTCCTCGTGAAGGCGCAGGTTCGCAGTCGGCCAGCCGATCGTGCGGCCGATCGCATCGCCACCCACCACGCGTCCTTCGAGCGCGTAGGTCCGCCCGAGCAGCGCGGGCAGCTCCGCGACCCGGCCCTCGGCGAGCAGCGCACGGATGCGCGTGCTGCTGACCGCGGCGCCACCGATCGCAACCAGCGGGACCGCCTCGACTTCGAAGTCGTGCGCGGCGCCGATCGCTTGCAGCCGCGGCACATCGCCGCTGCGCGCGCGCCCCAGCGCGAAACCGGCGCCGACCACGATCGCACGCGGCGCGTGCGGCACCACCAGGTGACGCTCGACGAACACCTCGGGCTCGAGTGCGGCGAGCTCGCGCGTGAACGCGATCAGGTCGAGGCGTGCGATGCCGAGTTCCGCGAGCCGGCGGCGCTTCTCGCCGATCGGGGTCAATGGGGCGGCGAGTCGGAACGCATCCCTGGCCAGCACCACGTCGGGGTGCGGGTCGAAGCTCACCACCACGACTTCGCAGCCAGCCGCATCGGCGCGCGCGCGCGCGCGCTCGAGAATCGCGCGATGTCCGAGGTGCAGCCCGTCGAACACGCCGATCGAAACGACGCGGCGCAGCGTCTCCGACCGCGGAACGCTCATCGCACCTCCGGCTCCGCGGTTCGCACCGGGTCCGCGGCATGCGCGCGCGAGGCGGCACCGCCACCGACCCGCACCGCCCACGGGAACACCACCTGCGGATGCGCCGTCACAGACCCGGATGCGGCCGGGTCGCACGTCAGCTCGCCGAGCGCAAGTGCGCGTCCGGCGGAGTCTCGAAACACCACCGAACGAGGCCCCGCGGCGAGCGGCGCTTCGCCCGGGTCGACCGCCGGACGGCCACCGACCCCGATCGCCGCGACCCCCGCCGCGTCGAGCGTCACCGCCGGCAGAACCACGAGCGCCTGATCGAGCGGTACGCCGCTGCGCGCGAGGACCTCCGCGACCGGGAGTT
>JABFRW010000101.1 GCA_013140805.1 Candidatus Eisenbacteria bacterium | reverse complement strand
GGGTGGGCGTCCGGCGGCCAGAGGATCGAAAGGCATGGTGGCGAGTTTAGGGGGATTGCCGAACAAGTGAAAAGCGCTCGCGAGCCGCGCGCCTCGGAAGTCGAAGCCTACGAGGCTCGATCGAGCGGGAAGCCCCCGTCGAGCACCTCGCGCGCGATGTCGCGCGCGAAGCCGTCTGAGGAGTTGTTCACGATGGTGTTGAGCGCCAGCCGTCCCGGCTCGCCGAGGCGCGCGAGCGCATATGCCGAGTGCCGCCGCACCCACCACGACGGGTCCGAGAGCCGCGCCGGCAGCGCGTGTACCGCATGATCGACTCGCGCCGCACCGAGCGCCTTCGCGACTTGCGCGCGCACCTGCCACGCCTCGTCCGAGAGGGCCGCGAGCAGCGCGCCGCCCGACTCCTCGCGCCCGATGCGGCCGAGGGCCCTCGCGGCCACCACGCGCAGCTCCATCTCGCGTCCTCGCAGCCGTCGCTCGATCTCGACGCGAGCGCGCCCCGAGCGCAGCAGGCCGAGCGCGTCGATCACCGCCAGCTCGAGGCGCAGGTCACGCATGCCCTCCTCGAGGACCGCGAGCAGCACGGGGGCTGCACCGCGCCCGAACGAACGCAACAGTTCCACGCGCACCCGATGCGTGCGGCGCGCGAGCGCCTGCGGATGCGACAACAGCCAGCGCAGCACGGCGAGATCACGATCGAACGCCAGCGTGGTCGCGCACGCCTGCGTCACCACTTCGGGGCCACGAATCAACGCGCGCCGCAACGCGCGTCGCGTCAGCCGTGAGCGCAACAGCGAGAGGCGACGCACCGCGAGCACCTGCCGCCACGGCGAGTCGTTGCGCAGTGCGCGGCGTTCATCGGCCGAGAACTCTTCGCCGCGGAGTGCTCGCGAGAGGCGCGAGCGATCGCCGCGCTGCCAGTTCATCGAAAGGTGTTCGAGTGCGGCCCAGAACTCATCCTCGGTTGCGCTGGCGGCCAGCGATCGCAACCGCGCGGCATCGAGTCGGCCGGCCAGATGCGCCGACAAGGCACGGCGCAGTTCGTGTGCGCGTCCGCGGGTGCGCCCGACCGACCGGCGCTGCATCGCTCGGACCAAATAGAAGCCGACCGCCATCACCACGAGGACGACGGCGAGGGCGAGCAGGGGCGGAAGCGAGAGCCCCGGGATGGGAGGGTCGACGGTGGCCACGGCCCTGCGGTTATCGGCCCCTTGAGCCGCTCGATTGAGGCGGTTCGAGGCTAGGGGATCCGAAACAGCTCGCGGGCGTTTGCGGTGGTGATCCGGTCCGCGTCGGCCGGCGTCCAATCCCTCAACTCGCACAGGCGCCTCACCACGCGAGTCAGCAGCCCGGGCTCGTTGCGCTTGAGCGAGCGTGGCTCCGGTTCCAGATACGGCGCGTCGGTTTCGAGCACCAGCATGTCTTCCGGGGCGTTTCGAACCGCCTCGTCGAGCGCTTCATGTCCGTACGTCACGCAGCCGCCGATCCCGAGCTTGAACCCGAGTGCGCGCGCCCTCTCGACCACCGCCATGCCGTCGTCGAAGCAATGCAGCACGCCGCCGGCCTCGGGGCGCACCTCCTCCAGAATCGCGAGCGTGTCCTCGAGAGCCGAGCGCTGATGGATCACCACCGGCAGACCCAGCTCGTTCGCGAGCGCCAGCTGCGAACGGAACCAGCGTTCCTGATCCGTGCGGGGCGCGTAGTCGCGATGGAAGTCGAGGCCGGTCTCGCCGATCGCGACCACCCGCGGATGCCGGGCGTGATCGCGCAGCTCATCGAGATACTCGATCGGGACCTTGGCGGACTCGCTCGGATGCACGCCCACGCACAGGAACACCGTCGGGTGCTCGGCGGCCAGCGCGTGCGCCTTCGGTACGATCGCCGGCGCGTAGGCGATCTCGACGAAGTGCGTGACGCCCGAGACGCGCGCGCGATCGAACACGTGCACGCGATCCTTGTCGAAGCGCTGGTCGGCGAGATGGCAGTGCGTATCGATCATGGGCGTGCCGCGCTCACGATCCTCCCGCCTCCAGCTCGATGCGCGGGAACAGGATCTGCGATGGGCCCACGGTGCGTGCCTCGGCCGCGCCGAAGCGGGGCGCGGCGGCTTCGCCGCGAGTTTCGCCCGGCTTGCCTGGCTGTCCGAGCATGGTCCACAGCTGCTCGCACTTGTTCGGCATCACCGGCCACACCCACAGCGCCGTGACGCGCAGCGTCTCGAGCAGGGCCGCCAGCGTCGTCGCGAGCTCCGTGCGGCGCTCGGGGTGCTTCCCCATCTCCCACGGCTTGGCGCGGTCGGTGAATTCGTTGGCGCGCTCGACCACCTGCCACACGCTCTCGAGCGCGTCGTTCAGGCGGATCTCCTCGAACGCCCTGGGAACCTCGAGGGCGGCCTTCGCCGCGGCTTCGATCAGCGCTTTCAGCCCGTCGCGCGCGGCGGGATCGGTGAACGCATCGGGCGCCCAATCGGTCGGTGCCTGGCCGTCGAAATACTTGTGCACCAGCGTGACGGTACGGCTCGCAAGATTGCCGAGCTTGTTCGCGAGGTGCGTGTTGCAGTGCTCGACCAGCTGCTCGAGCGTGAACTCGCCGTCGCGTCCGGTTGGAATCGCATCGAGCAGGTAGAAACGGATCGCGTCGGATCCAAAGCGCTCGACCAGCTCGTTCGGATCGACCATGTTGCCGGCCGACTTGGAGAGCTTCTCGCCGCGCGCGTAGATGAAGCCGTGGACATAGACCTGACGCGGCAGCGGCACGCCGGCCGCCAGCAGCAGCGCCGGCCACAGCACGCAATGGAAGCGGCTGATGTCCTTGCCGATCACGTGGAACGCATTGGTGAACTGCGGCGTGCGCGTGCCGGCCCACGCAGCGCCCGGGCGCCCCTGGCCGTCCAGGTGCTGGAACTCGTCCTGGCGCGCGGCCGCGGGACCGCCGACTTCCTTCTCCTTCGCGAGCCACCACAGCGAGTAGCGACGCTCCGGCCAGCCGATCGCGGACAGGTAGTTGAGCAGCGCGTCCGTCCACACGTAGGCGGTGTGGCCTTCGCCGTTCTCGATCTCCTCGGGCAGTGGAATGCCCCACGGCACATTGGGCCGCGAGACGCTCACGTCCTGCAGCCCTTCCTTGATCACGTTGAGCACTTCGTTGCGTCGGAAGTCGGGCCAGATGAAGTCGGGATGGGTCTCGAGGTGCTTGAGCAGCGCCTCGTCGTATTCGGACAGGCGGAAGAAGAAGTTCGATTCCTTGATCTTCTTCGGCTTGGTCTTGTGGATCGGGCACAACCCGTCCTCGAGATCCTTCTCCTGCTTGAAGGCCTCGCAGCCTTCGCAGTAAAAGCCCTCGTAGTCCTCTTCGTAGAGCGCCGGTTCGCCGGTCTTCGGGGCGGTCGCCTCGACCAGCCGCCGGAACAGCTCCTGCACCGCCATCTCGTGGCGCGGGTCGGTGGTGCGGATGAACTGGTCGTACGCCACGTCGAGCGCCTTCCAGGTGTTCTGGAAGGTCGGCGCGAGTTCGTCGACGAACGCACGCGGCGTCTTGCCGGCTTCGGCGGCGTTGCGCGCGATCTTCTGGCCGTGCTCATCGGTGCCGGTCAGAAAGTAGGTCGCGTCTCCGCGCTGGCGATGAACGCGCGCGATCGCGTCGGCGAGGACCTTTTCGTACGCGTGCCCCAGATGGGGCTTCCCGTTGACGTAGTCGATCGCGGTCGTGATATAGAAACGAGGCACTGGGTCTCCGTTGGGGAAAAGCGGCGGGGAGTATAGCAAAAGCCCTGCGCGGGGCCGGACTGGCGGTCGATCGGCGCCCGCGGGGAGCGGCTGTTCCGGCGCCGGCCGCGGTCAGACCGCCGTGCGGCGTGATACTCCGCCGTCTGGCCCGTATGAAGGAGCACATGACCGTGCAGAGCGACGCGATGGACCGGGGGTTCGGCTGGGGAGCCGTGGCGAGCGAGGTGGACTGGGAGGCCCAGTACGCCGAGCAATTGCCGCGCATCTACAACTTCCTGCGCTACCGGGTGGGGCCCGACGAGGCCGAGGATCTGGCGTCCCGGGTGTTCGAGAAGGCGTGGGTCCATCGGCATCGCTACCGCCGTGACCGCGCGGCATTTGGAACCTGGTTGATCGTGATCGCGCGCAACGAATCGATCGACCATCTGCGGGCACGCCGCCGGCACGAGCCGCTCGAGGCGGCGGAACACGTCGCGAGCGGCGGAACGCCCGAGGATCACGCCGAGCATCGCTCGAACGTGACGCGACTCGGCCGGCTGCTCGAGGGACTCGCGGATCGCGAGCGCGAGCTGGTGGCCTTGAAATACGGAGCGGGCCTCACGAACCGCGAAATCGCGCGGACCGTGAAGCTCGGCGAGAGCAACGTCGGCACCATTCTCCATCGCACGATCGAATCGCTGCGCCAGGAGTGGCACAAAGGAGAACCTCAATGAGCGACGACTTCCTGAACGAATTGCGCGAGTCTCCGCGCCCGGCCTTCGAACGCGCGCTGCGCGAGCGACTGCGTGGGCTCGAAGCCGCGAATCAGCCGCGCGCCCTGTGGTGGCGCCCGGTGCCGGTGTTCGCGACCGTGGTGGTCGCGCTCGTGGTGGCCGCGCCCCTCGCATTCCCGTCGGTGCGGGCGACCGCGCAGGCGTTCCTCGACCTGTTCCGCGTGCGCACGGTGACGGCGATCCAGTTCGATCCGGAGCGCCTCGATCGACTGCACGAGCAGTTCAAGGGTCAGGACCCGGCGATGCTCGTCTTTCACGAGCAGCAGGTGCTGAAGGAGCCGGGTGTGCCGGTGATCTATGCGACCCCCGCGGCCGCGACCGCGGCGACCGGACTCCGCTTTCAGACGCCGTCCACACTGCCGCCGTCGATGGAGCTCGACAAGGTGCAGGTGGCCGGCGAAGGCCGGATGCGACTGACGTTCGATCCGCAGAAGCTCCGCACCGTGCTCGACCTGCTCGATCTGCGCGACGTGCGGATCCCCGACGGGCTCGCGGGGCAGACCTTCGATGTACGGGTCCCGCGCGTGGTGACGCTCACCTACGCGAGCCCGAAGCGGCAGGTGTCGGTGATGCAGTGCGAGAGCCCCGAGATCAAGCTTCCGCCGGGCTTCCAGCTTTCGCAGGCCGGTGAACTGGGGCTGCGGGTGCTGGGGCTCGATGCCTCCGAGGCGCAGCGGCTGGCGAACTCGATCGACTGGAGCTCCACGCTGGTCGTGCCGCTCCCGATCACGGCGACGTCGTTCCGCGAGGTGACGGTGCATGGCCAGAAGGGCGTGCTGGTGGAGAGCCGCGGCGACCAGCCCCAGGGGCGCGAGCATCAGACGCTGCTGTGGAGCGAAGCGGGGCAACTGCGCGCGCTCACCGGGACGGTCAGCTCGGGCGAACTGGTTCAGATGGCCGAATCGATGCGCTAACGTGTCCGCGTGAGCGAATTCGTCGTCGAGACGCGCGCGCTGCGAAAGCGATTCGGTCCGAAACTCGCGGTCGCGGATCTCTCCCTGTCGGTCAGGCGGGGGGAGGTCTTCGGCTTTCTCGGGCCCAACGGCGCCGGCAAGACGACCTCGGTCAAGATGCTGCTCGGACTGGTCGAGCCTTCGGGCGGCGAAGCCCGGGTGCTCGGCCGCAAGCTCGGCGACCGCGCGGCCCGCGCGAAGCTCGGCTTCCTGCCCGAGCACTTCCGGTTTCAGGACTGGCTCACCGGCCGGGAGCTGCTGCGATTTCACGGCCGTCTTCACGGGCTCTCGGCACGGGTGCTGGATCAGCGCATCGACGCGTTGCTGACGCGCGTGGACCTGAACGACGCGGCGTCACGGCCGATTCGCACCTACAGCAAGGGCATGACCCAGCGTGTCGGGCTCGCGCAGGCGCTCCTGAACGAGCCCGAGCTGGTGTTCCTCGACGAACCGACCTCGGGCCTCGATCCGATCGGGCGGCTGCTGGTGCGCGATGTGATCCGCGACCTGCGCGATCGCGGCACCGCGGTGTTCCTCAACTCGCATCTGCTCGGCGAGGTCGAAGCGACTTGCGATCGCGTGGCGTTCGTGAAGGGCGGGCGCGTGGTGCACGAGCTGCGGCTCGGCGATCCGGCCGCGGAACACGTCGAAGTCCAGCTGCGATTCGCGGGCGCGACGCCGGCGCTTCGCGAGCGGCTGGCCGGTCTCGGCGAGGTGCTGGCGTGGGAGCCGGACCTCGCGCCGGCCGCCGAGCTCGGCGCCAAAGTCGTCGCCGCGCGCATGCGCCTGGCCGACGCGGCGCAGGTTCCCGAACCCGCGCGCGCCCAGGTCGGCGCAGGCGCCGACCTGCATCAGCTGAGCGTCGCCCGCAAATCACTCGAGGCGTGGTTCCTCGAAGTGATGGGCCACGACCAGAGGCCGGGTTAGCCCATGCGCGCGATCTGGACTCTG
>JABFRW010000100.1 GCA_013140805.1 Candidatus Eisenbacteria bacterium | reverse complement strand
ATCGCGAAAGCCGCCAGCAGCGGCGCGGCGACGCGAACCGCCGCGGCGATCCCCGGGCGCGGCCGCCACGCGCCACCCTCGCGGATCAGCACCGTCGGCATCAGCAGCGCGAGCAGAAACAGCACGTAGTCGAGCCGCAGCCACAGATGACGCACGCCGTCGAGCAGGAACTCGCTCGCGATCTGGCCGAAATGGAACTGCCGGACCGTGAACGTCACCGAGCGCAGGGTGGCGCGCAGCACTCCGACCGAGGTGGCGCGGGCATCGACCACCGAGAAATAGGCGCGATGCGTCGGGTCGAGGTCGAACATCCATTCGTTGCCGATTCGCAGGCGCGTCGGCTCGTTCGGGCATCGAGCGATCAGATGGAATCGCACCTCCTCGAAACGCGGCAGCCATTCGAGGGGCGCCGCCGTCAGCTCGAGCGGGCACGCCAGACTGTCGCCGGCGAGCGCCAGTGTTCGCATCAGCAACGCACGCAGCTCGGGCTCATGCGCGCGCAGATCGCGCAACGCCCCCTCGCCGACCTGCGTGGTGTCGCGGCCCAGCGCCCAGCGCGCATCGCGCAGATGGATCTCCCACTCGCCTTCGATGCGGGCGCCATCGAGCCGCAGCGTCACCTGACTCGTGCCGGCACCGTGTGCCGCCGCAGAGGTCGCCACGCACACCACGGCGGCCACCGCGAGCAGCAGTGAACGCATGGCGGCGCGAATCATCGGGCGCCACCCCGCGGCTTCGAGCGCTGGGAAGTTCGCAGGCCCGCGACCGGGCGAGCGAGGACGCGCTCGTGCCCGAGCACCACGAACCACACCAGTGCTGCGATCGCGAGCCCGACCACGCGGATGATCGAGTCGGTGAGGCGCATGGCCGCGGCTTGTTCCGCGGAGCCCGCGATCGCATGCCGTGCGCCGAGCATCGAGGCGAGCGCCAGCGCCAGCGCCGCGATCTCGGCCACCACCATGATCGGCACCCCGACCAGCAGTCCCCGCCCTCGACGTGCCCAACTCGCCCAGCCGCTGGCGAGGCACAGAGCGACGAACACCGCGAGGTCCATGGGGTAGAAGAGCTCGAGGCTCGTGATTCGCAGCGAGGCGCCGGGTGGCGTCACCACGCGCACCGCGACCGCTCCGATCGCCGCCTGCCACGGCTTCGAGAGCCACCACGCCGGCGCGAACACCAGCGTGGCCCAGCCCGCGAAGGCGAGCAGGAACTTCACGCCGTCGGCGCGCGCCGTCCGGTCCACATGAGCCACAGAGTGAAGGCACCGAGCACCGCGCCGATGGTGCCGATCTGCCACAGATAGACGTGGACGAATTCGAACCAGTTCGATCGCGCGGCGAGGACCGCGTAGAGCGCGAGGATTCGAAGCGTGTTGAACACATGAATCGCGAGCGCCCCGACTCCCAGTCCGATCACGCGCTGGCGCCAGCTGGCGGGCGTCGCGATCACGCCACCGGCGAAGATCAGATACGCCAGATGCGGGCTGCAGTCGGTCGCGATCTCCATGCCGGTCCGGCCGGTGTGGAGCACGTTGCCAACGAGGTCGACGGGGTGGCCCAGCAGGCCGAGTGCCGCTCGAACCGAGACGACGGTGATGCGAATGCCGAACCCTTCGATGATCGGGAAGCGACTCACCAGCCACAGCGCCACGCCCCAGAACGCCAGACACGTGACGATGATGCGCAGCGGCGCGGTCGGTCGCGACTTGGACTTCATCGAATACGCACCAGCCGCCGCACCGCGCTCTCGCCACCCGCCTCGAGACGCGCCCAGTAGAGACCGGCGGGTGCTCGGCCGCCGCGCTCGTCGCGTCCGTCCCAGCTCGCCACATGTTCTCCCGCTTCGAACGCGCCGTCGACCAGGGTGCGCACGCGACGCCCCGTCACGTCGAGCAAGGTCAGGCGAGCGTGCTCGGCGCGCGGCAATGCGAAACCCAGCGTGGTCGCGCCGCTCGAGGGATTGGGACGCGCGGGGCTCAAGGCGAGGCCCCGCGCGATCGGCGCGTCGCCGACCGCAGTGGGGTTCACGGGTTCCAGGAACCAGTTCGCGAGGATCGCCGACACGTCGTTCTGCAGCTGCGTGTGATTCCAGCGATACGGCCGCCCCGACAGGAACGCCAGGCGCGCGCCGCTCGGCCGGAACGTTCCGCCACCGGCCGGCACTCGCACCGCGCCGATCCCGCGCGTCGGCGAGAAGCCCGAGCTGACGCGGAACAGCAGTTCGCTCTCGGGAGTGGTTCGCACGGTGTCGAACACCGCGCACAGGGTCTGAGAACCGAGCGTCGTGACGTTCGCGAGTCCTGGCCGAGTCGCCAGGCAGTCGAACAACGTCGCTCCGGTGTTCGTCCAGTTGATGCCCAGGTAGGTGCGCAGCGAATCGTCGAGGAAGCTCTCCCCCTGGCGCGTCATCAGGAGCAGGTTGCCGCCGACTCGCAAGTAGGACAGCACCGGTGTTTCCTGCCAGGCCGCCAGGTCGCCGCCGAAGTTGTTGCCGACCCAGATCACATTGCGATAGTGCCCGAGCACGTCAGGCGGAACCTCGCCGTGGCCGAGCGGCGCCGGAAGTGCCGCGGGATAGCCCCCCGCAGGCGTCGCAAAGGCATCCCAGAAGTCGACCGTGTAGGGGCCCGAAAACGCGTGATCGGTGTAGGCGCTCGTGATCTCGGTGCCGTAGGTCGCCCAGTCGACGCCGTTCACGAGCAGGACGCCGCGCTCGAACGTGGGGTTCGAGACCGTGGTCTCGACGCTCTTCAGGATCCAGTCGTCCTTGTCGATCTCGAGCAGCGTCGGTGCGTCGTTCACGTGCAGCACAAAGGTCTGCGTCGCGAGCGAATCATGGATGACAAACGTGGTCTCGCCGGCGGCGGTCGTGAGTGTGACGTCGACCGGCATGTGGAAGAGCTGTCCGCTCTGAGTCTGTTCGAGCTGAAGCGTGACGTCCCAGCCGCCGCCACCCGCCGCCACCGCCGCCCAGGTCGGGCGATAGACGGGGAAGAACTCGCCGTAGATCCACTGCTGGAAGAACGCGTCGAGGTCGCGCCCCGAGACGCTCTCGCACACGTCGCGGAAGTCCTCGGTCACCGCACTCTGATAGCCCCACGTGGTGTGGTACTGCTGCAGCGACGCGAAGAACGCGGCGTCGCCGAGCACGTGGCGCAGCATGTGCAACACCCACGAACCCTTGTTGTAGCTGAGATTGCCGTCGAAGATCCGGCTCTCGTCGGTTTCGTCCGGCACCCACACCGTGCCGGGCCCGGTGTAGCGGCTCGCGTTCAGGTCGGCCTTGTAGGCGGCTACTCCGGCGGTCGCTTCCCACCACAGCGCCTCACCGTAGCTCGCGAAGCCTTCGTTCAACCAGATGTGATGGAAGTCGCGACAGGTGACGAGATCGCCCCACCACTGGTGTGCGAGTTCGTGCGCCACCACCGACTCGTTGAAGGTACCGAGCCCCGTGATGGTCTGGTGTTCCATGCCGCCGCCGTACTGGAACTGCGCGTGCCCGTACTTCTCGGTGATGAACGGGTACTCACCGAAGCGCGTGGCGAACGCCGCCATCATGTTCTTGACCTTGGCCTGCACCGGCGCCGCGCCGGCCGCCGACTCCGGATAGTTGTAGAAACGGATCAGCATCGAGTCGGTCGGCGTCGGGCGATACCAGTCGTCGGTCACGGTGTAGGGGTAGGCCGCGATCGAAACCAGATAGGTCGCGATCGGGTAGCCCTCGTGCCAGTGGGTGGTCGCGGTGCCGCCCGACGGCACGCGGCTCACGAAGCGACCGTTCGAGGCGACGGTCTGCGTCGACGCGGTGGTGAAGTGAATGTCGACCGAGTCCGCCTTGTCTTCGGGAATGTCCTTGCACGGCCACCAGCTCCGCGCACCGTAGGCCTCGGAGAGGCTCCAGATCAGCGGCCGCCCGTTCACGGTCTGGAACACGAAGTAGCCGGCCGCAGTCGGATTACCGTGATAGGTGAGCGTGACGTCGACCAGCTCACCGGTGGCGTAGGCGCGATCGAGGTTGAGCGTGAGGAGATTTCCCACGCGGCTCCAGGTGGTCGCGCCGCCGGCCGAGGTGGCGGCATCCATCACCATGTTCGCGTAGAAATTGAGCTCGACCACCGAGATCGGGCCGCTCACCACCGACGCCTTCATGCGAACGGTGCCCGCGACCTGGCTGCCCGCCTGCGTGAAGGTGAGGTTCAAGTCGTACCAGTGTGCGTCGTACTGCTGCTGATTGAGCGTCGCCGGCTGCGCGGTCGCGCGCTCGTGCGCGAGCCTCGCCGCCTTCCAGGCGGACAGGTAGGGCGCAACGTCGAACTCCTCGCGCGTCTCCTGCCGGCCATTCGGAAGCGGCGGAAACAGCATCGGTTTGGCGAACGCCGCCGGGGCCGCAAGGACGAGCGCGAACGATGCGGTGACGAGCAGGGTGCGAGCAGCGGAGGACGTGCGGAAGCGCATCGGTGGGGGCTCCATGAGGTTGGGCGCGCGGTGTCGCGGGGCAGAAATCCGGCCCGCGAGACCTCGCGACAATCGCGCCAAGTCTAGCATCGCGGCCACCCGGTCAGGCGATGCCGAAATGCTTGCAGAGCGCTTCGCGCTTCTCCTTGATGCTCAGGTGCGCGGTCGCCATGCGCCCCTTGCTGTGGAGCATCAGCGCCTTGAGCATCTCGGTCTTCATCACGACCTCGGCCGGGTTGCCCATCACCACCGAGCCCTCGGGGATCACACCGCGCACCACGGCACCCGAGCCGATCACGCAATTCGCGCCGATGCGCGCCCCCGGCAGCACCAGGCATTTGATGCCGAAGAAGGTATTGCTGCCGACCACGATGCGGCCGTAGAGCCCGAAGTCCTGCACCTCGGGGAACAGATGCCCGGCCGCGTCATGCGTGATGAACTCGGTGCCGGCCGACACCAGCACGCGATCGCCGAGCTCGATCAGATAGGGCTCGACCGAGAAATACGGCGTGTGCACGATGCAGTTCGAGCCGATCTTCACGCCGTCCTCGCGCAGCCATCGCAGGCGCACGCTCATCGGCATCAGCATGAACAGCTTGCGTCGAATGAAGATTCGGAGCAGTTCGAGATAGATCACGCGGGAAGCCTCGGGGCCGGGCGGAGGATTCGTACCGTGGGGCGAGGCTATCGCAGGCGTACGAAAAACGCCCGCCGCGGGGCGCTCGCGAGTGCGACGCGCCCCCGGCCGGGCGGCTGTTCCCCCTGCTACCGATACAACGCTTTGATCGCTCCCCAGGTCCGCGTCTCGGTCGGCACCGGCGCCTCGATCACGAACTCGAGCGAGTAGGACTGCACGAGGTTGCTGGTCTGCTGGATCATGAAGCAGTAGTCGCCGGGGCCCAGCAGCGGCGTGGCGAGCGCGAACGTCGTCACCGAGTTGCTCACGAACCGCGGCATGAGATTGGTGCCGAGGTCGGTGCCGGCGATGTGAATGCCGGAGAGGAAGCTGTCGATCGTCGCCGGACCCGGGACGAAGCTCGTGGTGCCGGCGTTGAATGCCGCGAAGCTGAGATTGCTCGGCGAGTAGCCGAGCAGATTGAGTCCGATCAGCATCTGCCCCGACGCGACCGTGAAGCGCACGAAGTCGCGATCGCCCGCGGGCGGCGCCGCGTTCGAATTGGCGACCGTTCCGATCACGGTGTTGCCGCCGACCGCCAGCGCGAGCGGGCTGGGAACCGCGGCGTTGCTCGACAGATCGCCGTGAATCGACTCGTCGTGGATGACGGCGGCGCCGGCCGACGTGGCGAGCGTGAGCAGCAGAGCAACGGTGGCGCAAAGCTTCATGGGGGTACTCCTTCGGGTGGGGGCATTGCGTACGGGATCGGCGCGGCCGACGCCACTGCGAACTCGACTTGATTATCGCGCGATTGCACGCAGAGTCCACGGCCCCGATCGACGTTTGACCGTGTTTTGGTCACACCAAACGCGCCGGGCCCGGCTTGCGCCGGGCCCGTTCGTCACTTCGTACTACGGTGTTCTGTGCGGCCTAGAAGTCCTCGCCGCCGCCGTAGCCACCGCCGCCGCCCGGTGCCGCCGAAGCCTTCTTACGCTCCGGGATTTCGGTCACCAGCGCTTCGGTGGTCAGCAACAGGCTCGCCACACTCGCCGCGTTCTGCAGCGCGGTGCGCGACACCTTGGTGGGATCGATGATCCCGGCCTTGAACATGTCCACGTACTCTTCCGTGTCCACGTTGTAGCCGGTGAACTTCTCCTCACCCTTGTACGACTTCACCTTCTCGACCACGATCGAGCCTTCGACGCCGGCGTTCTCGCACAGCGTGCGCAGCGGCTGCTCGAGTGCGCGCTTCACGATGTTCACGCCGACCTTCTCGTCACCCTCGATCTCCTTCGCGAGACGATCGAGCGCTCCCAGGCTGCGCAGGTAGGCGACGCCGCCGCCCGGCACGATGCCCTCTTCGACCGCGGCACGGGTCGCGTGCAGCGCGTCCTCGACGCGAGCCTTCTTTTCCTTCATCTCGGTCTCGGTCGCAGCGCCCACGTTGATCACCGCGACACCGCCGGCCAGCTTCGCGAGCCGCTCCTGCAGCTTCTCGCGATCGTAGTCCGACGTGGTGTCGTCGATCTCTTTGCGAATTTGCGTAATGCGGCCCTGGATGTCGACCTTCTTGCCGGCACCCTCGACGATCGTGGTGTTTTCCTTGTCCACGACGACGCGCTTCGCACGGCCCAGATCCTCGAGACGAACGTTCTCGAGCTTGATGCCGAGATCTTCCGTGATGACCTTGCCGCCGGTCAGGACCGCGATGTCTTCCATCATCGCCTTGCGGCGATCACCGAAGCCCGGGGCCTTCACCGCGCACACGGCCAGCGTGCCGCGCAGCTTGTTGACCACCAGGGTCGCGAGCGCTTCGCCCTCGACGTCCTCGGCGACGATCAGCATCGGCTTGCCCTTCTGCGCGATCTTTTCGAGCACCGGCAGGAGGTCCTTCATGTTCGAGAGCTTCTTGTCGTAGAGCAGGATGTAGCCGTCCTCGACCACTGCCTCCATGCTCTCCTTCTCGGTCACGAAGTACGGCGAGATGTAGCCCTTGTCGAACTGCATGCCCTCGACCACTTCGAGCGTGGTGTCGACGGAGCGGGCCTCTTCCACCGTGATCGTGCCGTCCTTACCGACCTTGTCCATCGCGTCGGCGATCATCTTGCCGATCACGTTGTCCGAGTTCGCCGAGATCGTCGCGACCTGCTCGATCTCCTTGTTTTCCTTGACCGGGCGGCTGAGCTTGCGCAGCTCGTCGACCACCGCTTCGACCGCGCGCTCGATGCCGCGCTTGATCGCCATCGGGGCCGCACCCGCGGTCACGTTCTTGATGCCCTCGCGGAAGATCGCTTCCGCGAGAACGGTCGCCGTGGTGGTGCCGTCGCCGGCCACGTCGGAGGTCTTCGAAGCGACCTCGCGCACCATCTGCGCGCCCATGTTGTGATACGGGTCATCGAGCTCGATTTCCTTGGCCACCGTGACGCCGTCCTTGGTGACGGTCGGTGAGCCCCACTTCTTGTCGAGCACGACGTTGCGTCCGCGCGGTCCGAGGGTGACCTTGACCGCTCGCGCGAGCTGTTCGACGCCCTCGAGGATCTTGGCCCGCGCCTCGCCGCTGAAAAGCAACTGCTTGGCTGCCATGTTGAGTTCTCCTTGTTCGTATGGTCAGGACCGCGCGCTCGTGGCGCCTGCGGTCACGCGGTTACTTCTCGGACAGCACGCCGAGGATGTCGTCCTCGCGCACGATTACGAACTCGCTGTTCTCGATCTTGACCTCAGTGCCGCTGTACTTGCCGATCAGCACCCGGTCGCCCTTCTTCACTTCGATCGAGACGCGTTTGCCGTCCTCGGTCATACGACCGGGCCCGACCGCGATCACTTCGCCCTCCATCGGCTTTTCCTTGGCGGTATCCGGAATGATGATTCCGCCACGCTTTGCTTCCTGCTCCTCAATTCGACGCACGAGGATTCGATCCGCGAGAGGCCGGACGTTCATGCCTTCCTCCTCTTCCAACTGGGTTGTGGCGGCGCGCGTTTGCGCGCCGCGATCTCTAGGTTGATGTCTGGAGTTCGCGCCGTTCGCAGCGGGCGACGGCGGACGTGTGGAATCTATTCGCGGTATGCGTCGCGGAGCAAGCCGATGTAGGAAGATTTTGCAATTCAACACGTTATCGGCCTTGGACCAATGCCATTCGCGACGGTTTGTGCCAATTTGGCAAACCAGATCTGGCGCTCGACCGGGCGGACGTTCCGGGAACGGCAGGGGCCGCTGCGAGTTGGGGGCTACTGGGTGTTCTCGAGGATCGAGACGCGTGCGCTGCCGTCGAGGTACCCGGTGCTCACGGTGCCGCTGACGCTCACGCGGTCACGGCTCGACGGTCGGCGGCTGCGCGAGAACACCACGATGGTGTCGCGACCCTGGTGCAGGTTGTAGACGACCCCCTGCCCGAGCGCGAACACTTCGCCGACGCGGCCGGTCACGCGGACCTCGCGGCCCTCCCACGCTTCCGCATGCTGGCGGATCTTGCGCACCGAAACGCTCTCGGAGCCTCGCGGCCACACGATCCACAACGTGATCAGAAACGCGAGACCGCCTGCCACGAAGATCTGAAGCTTGCGGTCGGTCGACACCGCCTCGGCGGCGACGATCCACCATGGTTCCACGAGCGGCCGGGGCGCGGCGATCGGAGTCCTGCGTGCTTCATCGGCCCCGATCAGCGCGGGCCCGCCGAATCCGCCGGTGTCGCCGTCGAGCGGAGACTCGGCTTCGTCGTCGTCTTCCACCACCTTCTCGGCGACGACCGAGAGGCGCGGCACGCTGTCCCCCGCGCCCTGCCACGCGATCGGCTTGTCGGATTTCTTCTCAGCGGCCGCGGCGCGGCTGGCGAGCGGCAATCCGGGCAATGCGCCGTCTCCGGGTCGCACCAGGGTCGGGCGCGGGCCGGTTGGCGCGGCCGTCGGCGCCTCGAGCCCGGTCGTGATGCCGTCGCTCGCCGCGGCGGTGGGGAGCTGCGGCCGCGTGAGCCTCACACCGGACGGCGCGTCCTCGGAGCGGTGAAATTCGGATTGCGCACCCTCTTCGGCGCCGACCAGCCAATCGGGACGTTCCTCGGGCTCCGCTCCACTCGGTGGCATGGGCGCGGCGGACGGCGCGGGCGGCTCGGCCGGCGTCGGGCGCGTGGGTTCGGCTTCAGAGTCGTCGAACAGCGCTGGGTCGGGCAGACCCATGGGTCCCTCCGTGGATCCTGACGAGGTTCGCGACCATTATCGGCGCGTCGGTCCAGCGGGATGAGCCGCGTTTTCGAGCGTCCGGCGGCGCCTCCGGATCTCGCCCGCGAGGCCGACTTCAGCCCAGCCGATAGCGCTCGATCTTCCGGTAGAGCGTACGCAGGCTGATCGCGAGCATCGCGGCAGCGCGGCGCTTATCGAAGCCGACACGGCGCAGCGCGGCCTCGATCATGCGGCGCTCGCCCTCTTCGAGAGTCGCCCCGATCTCCACTTCGACGCGCCCGGCCAGCTCGCTCGGGGCGGATTCGCGCACGCCCGCGGGCAGGTCGGTGACGTCGAGGGCGCGGCGACCCTTGGCCGACACCACGAGACCCTCGAGCACTCCGCGCAGCTCCCGCACGTTGCCGGGCCACGGGTAACGCGCCAGCCCCTCGATCGCACCGCGCGTGAGACCCGGCACCCGCCGGCCGTGCTCGCGGTTGAACTCGCGAACCGCCGCCTGCACGAGCAGCGGCAGATCCTCGAGGCGCTCGCGCAGCGGCGGCAGCTCGATCCGCACCGTGGCGAGACGTTGCTTGAGATCCTCGCGAAATTCGCCGGCTCGCACCCGCGCGTCCAGGTCGGCACTCGTCGCCACCACCAGCCGCACGTCGGCCTGCAGCGCGCGGCCGTCGCCGACGCGCTCGAACACCCGTTCCTGAAGAAGCCGCAGCAGCCGCAGTTGCACCGGCGGCGAGACGTTTTCGATCGCCTCGATGAACAGCGTGCCGCCGTCGGCGATCTCGATGCGCCCGCGCCGCAGCCGCGGCCGTCCGCCGCGCTCCGCCGCCTCCTCGCCGAACAGCTCACGCTCCATCATGAACGCGTGATCGCGGTGGTGAGTCGCGGGCT
>JABFRW010000099.1 GCA_013140805.1 Candidatus Eisenbacteria bacterium | reverse complement strand
CGATCGTCGAGCGCCACGACACCCGGCAGCTCGCGACCCTCGAGGAACTCGAGCGAAGCGCCCCCGCCGGTCGAGATGTGCGAGAGGCGCTCGGCGAGCCCCGCCTCCTGCACGGCCGCCGCCGAATCACCGCCGCCCACGACCGTGATCGCGCCACGCGCGGTCGCCTCGGCGAGCGACTGCGCGACGGCGAAGGTCCCGGCGGCAAACGCGCGCACCTCGAAGATCCCCATCGGGCCGTTCCAGAGCACGGTCCGTGCGTCACGCAGTCGCTCCTGAAACAGCGCGACGCTCTCGGGGCCGATGTCGACGCCGATTTCGTCCGCGCCGAGTTCGGCAATGCGCGTCGGGCGTCCGGGCGCCGAGCCGTCGCTCGCGGTGCTCGCGACACAATCGGTGGGCAGCACCAGTTCGACGCCGCGCTGCTTCGCCTTCTCGAGCACGTCACGCGCCATCTCGAGGCGGTCCTCCTCGACCAGCGATCGCCCGGTCGGCACGCCCTGCGCCCGCAGGAACGTGAACATCATCGCGCCGCCGATCAGCAGCCGATCCACCTTGCCGAGGAGCGACTCGATGACGTCGATCTTGCCCGAGATCTTGGACCCGCCGAGGATTGCGACGAACGGTCGGCGCGGCTCGGACAGCACCTTGCCCAGATATTCGAGCTCCTTCTCCATCAGGAATCCCGCCACCGCCGGCTTGAGAAATCGCGGAACGCCCTCGGTGGACGCGTGCGCCCGATGCGCGGTTCCGAACGCATCGTTGACGTAAGCCTGCCCGAGCGACGCGAGCGAACGCGCGAAGTCCGCGTCGTTCGCCTCCTCCTCGGGATGGAAGCGCAAGTTCTCGAGCAACAGCACCTGCCCGTCGGCGAGTGCCCCCGCCGCGCGGCTTGCGATCTCACCGACGCACTCGGTCGCGAAGGCGACCGGCTGACGCAGCAGCCGCTCGAGCCGCACCGCGACCGGCCGAAGGCTGTACTTCGCCTCGGGTCCGCCCTTCGGCCGGCCGAGGTGCGACATGAGGATCACGCGAGCGCCGCGCTCCACGAGATGCCGCAGCGTCGGCATCGCGGCGACGAGCCGCGTGTCGTCCGAGACTTCGCCGTCCTTGAGCGGCACGTTGAAGTCGACGCGCACCAGCACCCGTTGGCCGTGCGGGTGAAGGTCACGCAGCGTGCACTTGGCGAAGCTCATCGCGTCCTCACGCCATCATCAGCAGGGCGTCGACCATGCGATTCGAGAAGCCCCACTCGTTGTCGTACCACGAGAACACTTTGACGCTGGTGCCGTCCATGACCAGCGTCGAGAGCGAGTCGAACACGCTGCTGGCGGGATTGCCGATGATGTCCTGCGAAACGATCGGGTCCTCGCAGTATTCGAGGTAGCCCTTGAGCGGCCCGTCGGCCGCCGCCTTCATGGCCGCATTGATCGCGCCGCGATCGGTCGGCTTCTTGATCGTGCACACGAGGTCGACGAGTGAACCGTCGCACACCGGCACCCGCACCGCGTAGCCGTCGAGCTTACCTTTGAGTTCCGGCAGCACTTCGCCGATCGCCTTGGCGGCGCCCGTCGAGGTCGGGATCATCGACATCGCCGCGGCGCGTGCGCGACGAAGGTCCTTGTGCGGAAGGTCGAGGATGTTCTGATCGTTCGTGTACGCGTGGATCGTTGTCATGAATCCACGCTCGATCCCGAACGAGTCGTTCAACACTTTCGCGATCGGCGCCAGGCAGTTCGTGGTGCACGAACCGATCGAGACCACGGTGTGTTTCGCGCGATCGAAGCCGTGATGATTCACGCCCATCACGAACGTGAGATCAGCGCCCCTGGAGGGTGCCGACACCAGCACGGTGCGCGCGCCGGCCTGCAAATGTGCGACCGCCTTGTCCTTATCGGTGAAGCGACCCGTCGCCTCGATCACGACCTCGACGCCGAGGTCTTTCCAGGGCAGCTTCGCGGGGTCTTTCTCGGCGAACACCTTCATCACGTCGCCGACCACCATCAGACCGGCGTCGGACGGTTTCGCAGGGCACTCCTGCCAGATCCCGTGCACGCTGTCGAAACGCATGAGATGCTGCAACGTCGCCGCGTCGGTCAGGTCGTTGACCGCGACGAAGTCGATCGGCGCATTGCGGCGCTTCGCGGCCCGCACCACCAGCCGACCGATGCGTCCGAAACCATTGATGCCCACACGCAGTGCCATTGGCTCTCCCTCGTTGAAGGCGGCCGGAGCCGCCGCGGCGTCAGCCGAAGAACACGTTCGCGACTTCCACCAACGCCGGATCAGCCGGGCGCGGGCCCTGCGCGACGACTTCGATCGGGACCGATTCGATCTGAAGGCCGCGCAGACACACCATGCGCCCGAACTCCGCGCGGTGCGCGAGGTCGACCGCGACCACTCCCATGCGGCTCCCGAGCAGTCGATCGAATGCGGTCGGCGTGCCACCGCGCTGCACGTAGCCCAGCGTCACGGTGCGGGTCTCCACCTGCAGTTCCTTCTCGATGCGCGCCGCGAGCCGCTCACCGATGCCGCCGTAGCGCGGACGTCCGAAGGCGTCGAGGCGTTGCGGCACTTCGAGCACCTCGCCGTCCGGATCGGCCTCGAAGCGCGCGCCCTCCGCCACCACGACGATGCTGAAGTCGCGACCGCGCGCCTTGCGCTGGCGGATCACGTCACACACTCGCTTCGCGCTCACCGGCTGCTCAGGACAGACCGCCATGTCGGCCCCACCTGCGATCGCCGCGCTCAGCGCCAGCCATCCGGTGGTGCGACCCATGACCTCGAGCACGATCACGCGATCGTGTGACTCGGCGGTGCTGTGCAATGCGTCGACGGCGCGCACCACGGTGGTGAGCGCCGTGTCGTACCCGAATGAGTAGTCGGTTCCGGGTACGTCGTTATCGATCGTCTTCGGGATGCCGATCAGGGGAACGCCCGCGGCCGCAAGGCGTGAGGCGGCGGCAAGGGTGCCGTCACCGCCGCACACCAATACGCCGTCGAGACCGTGGAGCTGCAGCGCTTCACGAATCCCCTCGAGGCCGGGCGCTTCGCGGAACGGGTCGACGCGTGAGGTTCCGAGCATGGTGCCGCCACGCGGCAGAATGCCCGAGATCGCGTTCAAGTCCAGCTCGACTACACGATTGCGCAGCATGCCCAGCCAGCCATCCTGGAAACCGAGCATGTGGCCGTCGTAGGTCCGGATCGTTCGCACCACGGCGGCGCGAATGACGGCGTTCAGTCCGGGGCAGTCACCGCCGCCGGTCAGGATCCCGAGGCGCATGGGTGAGCCGAATTCTCGAGGGGGAAGGAAGCGTGGGTCGCGGGCGAGCTTCGCAACGGCGGGGCACTATGCCGGATGCTCGCGAGCAGGGTCAAGAACCGCGCCGCGACTCGCTGCTCCTCGAGCTCGGGCCGTGCGGCGCGGCGCTCACTCGGTGCTGTAACGCTGGCGAAAGTCGCCGTAGCCGTGCTCGTCGACGAACAGGAACACCAGTCGCCGGCGGAAGCGCGAGCCGCCCGGCTGGTCGCGCGGCACATTCAGCGGCAGGCGACTCTCGCCCTGATAGATCCACAGCTCGAATGGATGCTGGTTGCCGCCCAGCCCCTGCATGGCGATGTCGCCGGTCGGCCGCGCGTCGGTGAGGTTCAACTCGCGCACGATGCGATTGAGCGTCTCGTCTCCGGTCGGGATCACCTGGCGCTCGACCGCGTCCGGCTCGCCGTAGCGGATGAACACACGCCCCATGTCGGAGAACATGCCGGGCTCGAGCGCGCTGCGGGACCAGGTCTTGTTCGCAAAGTCCGCGCGTTGGCGAAACGTCACGCGCGCCTCGTTCTCAGCAGTCTCGGGCGAGGGATCACGCCGCCGCCACCACTCCTCGAGATAGGCTTCGCGCGCTCCCACCGACATGCGTTCGAAGCGCTCTTCCTCTTCCTGGTCGAACAGCAGGTGAACCTCGTCGACGGCGTCCGCCGGCCCGCGACTCCAACTGTTCTCCTGCCAGCCGACACTGAACGGCGCGCGTCGAGCCAGCGAGCCCGAGTCGCCCTCCTGCCACGCCCGCACTTCCAACGCATACGCACCGGCCGGCACCGAAGCGAGATCGTGGCGTACGATCACCGCGAGTCGCGGCCCGGTCGGCCCGCTCGAGTCGCTCTCCGACACGATACGGCCGCCGCTGTCGAGCACCCGGGAAATCCAGTGCCACGCGCCATTCGACTCGGCGCGCCCGCGAGCCTCGAACGCGGCGATCAGCTCGGTCTGCAGCAGTCCGTAGAGCCGCTCGGGATTCGGCAACAATTGACGCTGGCCGTGCGCGAATCCCCGCTCGCTCGGGGCGAGACCCTCGGCCCAGGCGAACTCGAGATCCGAGATCTCGCGCCCCGCCTGCGGTCCCGGCACCACGAAGTCGCCCCGCACCTGTTCGTTTCCCCGGGCTCGACGCCCGATCAAGCCGACACGGGGCGGCTCCGGGTCCTCGAGGCGAACCTCCAGCCGATGCGCGCCCGGCCGGGTCCGAAACGGCAGCATCAGCACCTTGCCGAGCGCTCCCCCGCTGTCTCCCGGGGCGAATTCGAGCGACTGTCGCACTTCCCCGGCGCGCGCGCCGAACGCGTTGACGAGGTTCACGAGCACCACCAGTCGCCCACGACCATCGCGCTCGCGACCCAGTCCTGCCAGTGTCGAATTCGGAACCCGCAGGTAGACCTCGAGTCGCGTCGCGCCGCTGTCCGGAAACGCCGCGGCGTCGACGGTGAAGGTCATGCGCCCCGGGACTCGCCACGGCAGCGGTCCAGGCCCGTCCAGGTCGTCCTCGGGGACCGCGCGCGGCCGCGCGCCGATCAGCATCGTCAGCGCCACCAGCGCGCAAAACCAACGCGCTCCCCGGAGCAGGGAGCGCGTGGTGTTCGTGGCCGAACGATTCATGTGACCCGCGGGTCTCTCAGAAATCAAAGGTGAGTGAGAAGCGATGCGCGCTGCCCAGGTCCTTCATGTCGGTGTAGGCGTAGTCGAGATCCGCCTTGGCCAGTGCCGAGACCGGAAACCGGAAACCCACGCCGCCCGCGATTCCTTCCGCGTCGTAGTTGATGTTGTAGCCGCCGCGCAGCGCCAGAAAGTCGTGGTAGACGTACTCGCCGCCCACGTTCATGCGCTCGGAATTATCCGGAGGATGCGAGAACTCGAACGCCCCGATGAGCTTCTGATCCGCGCGTTCGATCAGCGAGAACGAGGTACCGACCCGGAAGATCGAAGGGATGCGACCGGCGCGATCGATGAACTTCAGTTCGGTACCGATGTTCGAGATCGACATTCCGATCTTCATGCCGAGCGTGCCGACGTCGTAGAGCGTGCCGACGTCGAACGCGTAGGTCTGCTGCGTGAACTCGGCGAGTCCCTCGGAAATCAGATTGGCGGTGAAACCGGCGCTGAACTTGTCGGTGAACGAACGCGCGTACGTGAGCCCGACGGCCATCATGCCGGCGTCGAACGTGCGCCCGGTGCCGACGATCGGATCGGGCTGGTAGGCGGTGGTTTCGACCATCGGCTTCATGGTCAGCGCTCGCACGTTGATGCCGAACGCGCCCGGGAAGCGCTTCATGTGGAAGACGTAGCCGATCTGCTCGAACTGCAGATCCGCGATCCACTGCGCGTGATTGAGGTTCAGCTGGGCGCCGTCGGGATCGATGCGGGCGATACCCGCCGCGTTCCAGTAGAGCGAGCTCGCATCGTCGGCGATCGCGACGAACGTGCCCCCCATTCCGGACGCGCGCGCGCCGACGGCGATCTTCAGGAACTGCCCGTCGAAGGTCCCGACCTTCTCGAAGATATTGGCTGCCCCAGCGCCCGCGGGGATCACGAGGATCCCGAGAACTCCCAGAGCCGCGAAAAGTCGCTTCACAGATTGCCTCCTGTCCGTCACGGTCGCCTACCGGATGATCACGAACGTTCCGCGCTGTGTTCCCTGATCCGACTCCACGACGAACACGTAGATGCCGCTGACGACATCCTGTCCATTGCGTGAGATCAGGTTCCAGCGCGCCTGACCATCGTTCGGATTGTCCTGCTGCCGATTGAAGCCCTCGCGAACCACACCGCTCGGACTCGTGACGGGCTGCCGGATGTCGGCGTTGACCGCGTCATCGCTCTTGATCTGGGCGACCAGGTCGCCTGAGACCGAATAGATTCGAAGGCCCCACTGCCCGCGCGGCATTCCCAGGAAATCGATGTGAGTTCCGGTCGGGTCGGAGGCGTTCGGCGTCAGATCCCACGCCGATGGACGGCGGGACAGATCCGAATATCCGCGATAGGGATTGGGTACCACGTAGACACTGGTCCCCGTGGCCGCGGAGACCTGCGGGACCACGTACTCGGTTTCGGTTGCGGCACGGCGTCCGAATAGCTCGGTACCGGTCGTGGTCGAGTCTCCCGAGGTCACCGCGTAGAAGTAGACGAACCCGTTCTTGACCTCGGTGTCGACGAACCGATAACGCCCGATCGGATAACGCGTGCGCTTGATGATCTGAGTTCGGCTGCCGACCACGAGTCCGCTGTCGACCTGGCACTCGCCGCCCTTGAGCACGCACGCAAGCGTGGTGTCCGGGCGAATGATGTGACCATTCTGGCGGTTCCAGACGTCGCCACGACGCAGGCAGATCTCCATCGAATCGGAGCTCTCGGGGATGTAGAACTTCGGACACACCAGCGTGGACTCGGCCGAATTGAGCGGATTCACGCGCCAGTACTGATTCGAATCGCGGTAGTCGAACAATCGATACTCGCCGAGCAGAGCCCACTCCTCATCCGAGGGTCCCGAGGCGCCGACCGGCCGGCGCCAGTTCGAGACCTTCCAGAGTCGGTAGCTGCGGAAGTCGAATTCGCCGGTCTTGGGATCCGCGGTGGTCTCGGCCACGTTGTCCCACGCAAGCGTCACGCGACGATCGCCGCCGGGGACCAGGTCCGAGGTGCGATCCGGATTGTCGGAAAAGTTGTAGATCGAGGAAAGGTTCAGATTGGGATTCGGCGGCGGAGACTCAGCGTTCCAGTGCCGCAGATAGAACCCGATGCCGCGCGTTTCGCTGTAGACGCCGGTGCAGAAGTCGCAGTCGAAGTTGAACCAGGTCTTCTCGCGATCGTTGACGATCTTGCCCGAGACCTCGCCGCCGCAATTCTCGAACAGCGTGCGCTGCGGGGTGCCCAGCGGGAGCTGGACGCCGGTTTCACAACCGAAGCACGGCCGGCCATTGTAAGCCTTTGGAACGTCGTCCTCGAATCCGGGGCGCGGCTCCTCATAGACGCCTTCGTAGGCGACTTGTGCGGTGTAGGCGTTCGCGAGCGCCGGGTACTTCTGGAACAGCTGGGTCGACGAGATCAGTCCCGAATTGAACCGCGCGTAGTCGAACGGATAGTCCACCAGCGTGCGCAGCTCGCCGCGCTGCATGGCGTAGCACACCGTGACCGAGAAGCTTCCGCCGTCCGGCAGCTGATTGAACGGCCCGACCGAGAACCAGGTCTGATAGTCCCCGCGCTGGTCGCCGCGCTCCAGGGTGATGTGACCGCTCTCGGGATCGATGTTGTCGTTGCCCGACATGAATTCGTAGCGCTGCTGATCGATCGTGGGATTGCCGCCGTCGGTGTAGGGAGTTCCGGCAAGGTGCGAGCGGAACGAGTGAAAGCGAACCTTGCTCGGCGCCAGCGCACCGAGCGGATCGAGCGTCATGCCCATCAGCAGGATCGACGGCACACCACGCGTGCGGCCGCCGTCGCCTTCGTCGTCGACGACCGAGAAGCCGTTGATGTTGATGTTCAACATCGGGCACATCGAAACCGTGTCGCCCATCACGCTCGCGATCTGGCGACGCGGATCGGTGACCGCGACCGCGGTCGGGAATACGCCGAACGGGAAGAACGGAACGTCGAAGTCGTCGGTGAAGTAGTTCGAAACGTCGATCGGCCCGCAATCCATGTCGGAACGGATGCCGAAGTAAAGACTGTCGAGCACATGTCCGGAGCGATTGATGACCGTGAACTCGATCGGATTGAAGTCCTGATTGCCCGGAATCGAGTAGGCCCAGGCGATCTGTCGAAGTTCGACGCCGAGCGGAATGTGCTTCTCGTTCGCGACCAGGTTGATCGCTGCCGGCGTATCGTCCCGCATCGAGCAGGAGTACATCTGCTGCCCGAGCGCCGCGTAGTCCTCGTCGATGAGTCCGTCGCCATCGTTGTCGCGGCCGTCGAGGAAGTCCTCGTCGATGCGCTGCCGGCCGGTCGAAGGGTTGACGTCCCCATCGTCGTTCGTGAGCCGCGCTGCACCCGGGGCGCCGTCGAACGAGCGATACATCCTGTCTTCGGGCTCCAGAGTGGCGGGACGCCACTCCTGCGAGTAGCTCACGCGTCGCACCGCGGCCGGATCGGTCGCGGTCGGATTCACCCCACCCACTGCCAGAAGTCCGAACGCCAGGTACTCGATGCTCGACGCGCCCGGCCACTGCAGCGACGGGTCACTCGAGAGGTTCGTGAACGGATTCCCGATGATGCCGTTGTTCGTCAACTTCAAGTAGACATTACCGACCGTCAGCACGGCTCCCGGCCCGAAGATGTCGGGAATCGCGTTGATCTGGTTCGGCGTACGTCCCTTGATCGGCTGCTGGCCGTCGCCGAATGCCTCGGGGTAGGCGGCGCGAAACTCCTGCAACAGCGCCTCGTCGGCGCGTGCGTGCACCGGAGTGGCGCGCAGCGTTCCGAGCGCCACCACCAGCGTGACGACGGCAAGACCTCGCTGAATCGTAAACGTAGTCATGCTCCCTCGTTGCCGTTCGATCCTAGAAGGTGACGCTCACGCCCATACGGACGAAGCGGCCCTCCTGGAATACCCGCGGGTCACGCAGCGGCACCCAATCGTTGAGGCCGTCGCCATTCGTGTCGTAGAGATACGCACCACCCGCTCGACCGGTCTCGGTGAAGTAGATGAGGTACTCGTCACCGGACTGATTCACGTTCGGATTCGGGAACACTCCGAACGTCGGGCTCGAGATGTTGGTGGCATCGAGCACGTTGCGTGCATCGAAGAACAACGTCACGTTCTGGCCCCACACACGGAAGTACTTGTCGCCGTCGATCGTGAGCGTCGAGTTGGAAGGCAGCCGGCGCGAATTGTTGAGTACCGGATCGGGACGGCGGTCATTGCGAAACGCCGGCGTGAACGGGAAGCCGGAGCCATACGACCACAGCAGTCGGATGCCCCACTTGCCCGGGTCGCGCACCACTCCCTGGATGGAGAGCGTGTTGCGCTGGTCCCAATTGAGCGGCTGCTCCGAGATCGGCAGGTACAGACGCCCGCCGTTGAAAAACTGAAGAGCCTGGTTCGGATCCGAGGCGACGCCGGTCGCGAGCGAGTAGGTGTAATTGACCTCGGCCGAGAACTTGTGACTGAAGCTCTTGATGAGACTGGCTTCGAATCCACGCGCGCTGGCGTAGTCGCCGTTGAAAAACACGTTGACCAGGTTGCCGAGGTTATCGCGCTGCTGACGCACGGTGATGAGACCGTAGATGTCCTTGAAGAACACGGCGAACTGGCCGGAGATGTCGCGCGTGAAGAGATGCTGCACGCCGGCCTGATAAGCAATGTTCGTCTCCGGTTCGAGATCCGGATTGCCCTGAGTGCCGACCGCGGCATTGACCCCGCGATTCTCGAACACGAAGCTGCGCGACGGAGTCTGATAGGTCCAGCCGTAGTGGAAGCTCAGCACGTCCTTGTCAGAGATCGGATACGCGATTCCGAGGCGCGGGCTGAACTGCTGCTTGTAGCGCTTGCCGCTCGGCAGGTCGGCGGCCTCGATCTGGGCGCCGGGCGTGAACAGGTCGTAGCGCACGCCCGCATTGAGCACCAGACCTTCGTACTCCCAGCGGTCCTGCACGTACGCGGCGGCTTCGGGGTTGTAGTTGATGAACTCCGAGCGGTTGCCGCCCGGAAGTCCGTTGCTCTCCAGGTTGGGCAGATTGAGCGACAGGTTCTGCACGCGGTTGTAGCGCGACTCGATACCTGACTTCACGGAGTGCTGCTTCCAGCGCCGCGTCGAGAAGTCGCTCTTGAGCGTCCAGGTCGAGGTGTTGACCTTGTCGTACTCGGGGAAGTCACCGTGGGTGGCATAGAACGGATTGTTCTCGGTCCCGCCGCCGATGTTGCCGCTCCAGTAGAACGGGCTCTGGATGTCGTAGTCCCACGGCTCCTTGCCACCCACCGAATGGAGCAACCGGAAGTTGAGGCGCGAGAGGCGAGTGGTCACCACCGACTTGTCGGACAGCTGATTGATCCAAACCGCCGTGTACGACTGGTACTGATCGTCGTCCGAAGGCAGCTTGTCCGCCATGTTCTCCGCTCGGTAGGTGCTGTCGAGTTGCGTGAACGACCAGCTGCCGTACCGCTCGCGGTACTGATCGGGCTGCCCGAGTGCCCGGATGGTGTCGATCGACACCTGGACGTAACCGTTGCGACTCCACATGTGGTTGTAGTCGGTGGAGACCGAGCGGTTGTTGATCATCTCGAACGTCACCTTGTGACGTGAGTTCGCACGGTATGCGAATTTGAGGTTGCTGTTGACCTGATTGGACTGGCGATTGCCGAGCCGGATGAAGTCCCACAGCGTGCGCTCCGGTCGCGCCATTCCGAGCTTGAGGTAGGTGTCGGTCCAGGTTCCCTCGTAGGTCGCGAAGTAGGTCAGGTTCTTGATCGGCGTAGGCCCACCGAAGCCAACCTGGAAACGGTCGAAGTTGTCGAACGTCTTGGTGGGGTCGCCGTAGCGGTCGGTGTCCCAACGCACTTCGCCGCCGAACTTCTCGGTTCCTTCTCGCGTGCTCACGCTCACGACACCGGACAGGGCATTGCCGTACTCGGCGTCGAAGCCGCCCGAGATCACCTCGGTGCCGGCGACCGCGAGGTTCGCGATGTTCGCACCACGTCCCGACAGCGGATCGGAGACTTCGACGCCGTCGAACTGGAATTTGACCTCACCGGAGCGGCCGCCGCGGAAATGCAGTCCGTCGCTCGATGCCACGACTCCGGCCTTGAGCCCGACCGCCTCGCGCAGGTTGTCGACGGGAATCTCGCGCAACTTCTCACCCGAGATGCTCTGCTTCGAGCTCGACGACTTGGTGTCGATCACCTTCTCGCCTCGAACCTCGAAGACCTCCATCTCCTTCGTCACCTTGGCGCCGCCGAGGGCGATGAGCAGGTTCGAGACAGCCCCGGCATTGACCTGGACCGACTGGACCTTGGCGTCGAATCCGATCGCCTGCACCCGCACCTGCTGGGCTCCGACCGGAACGCCGACCAGCCGGAAGTGCCCGTCGTCGTCGGTCGCGCTGCCGAGCTTGGTTCCGAGCACGGTGACATTGGCGAATGCAACCGGGTCCTTCCCACCTTCCGTGACACGGCCGGTGATGGTTCCGGTAGCAGCTGCGGGGGCGGCGGGAGCCGCTGGCCTCGATCCCTGGGCCAGGGAAAACGAGGCCGTCGACACGAGACAGAGTGCGACGGCGCACGCCGTCACGAGCGCGCGTCGGCTGGTGACGAGCATGGAGGTGAACCTCAGGGGAGTGTGAGCGAACATCACGGTGCAAACGGCGGCCGAAGCTGCACGTTGCCCGACGGACAAACCAGTGTCAACGCGAGAGTCACGAGCGTTCCATGCACGATCCGGCATGAGCATGCGTCGGTTGAAGTCCGGTGTGACGGGACCTCGAAACGTCGGGATGAAAGCTCGGGGAGTCGGCGCCAGGAGGACACGAAGAGCCCTCGAGGATGGTGCACGCGTCAACGGCGTGCGGCGCCCGGACACAGGTGAATATCGGCCGTCGGGGCCCAATACGTCAAGGCTTTTTTCAGCCCTCCTCATCAGAGATCCCATCGCACCTGGGCTGCGAACTGCTGCCCGGTCTGGCGCTGATCGGCCGGCGAATCGAAATCAGGGTCCGACCATTCGAATCCGTAGCCGACGCCCGCCTCCCAGTGTGCTTCGCGCGGACGCACGGTGAACCCGGCGGTGAGCTGCTTGCGAACGTACTCGTTGCGCTCGGTCAGTTCGTCCTGGTCCTCGTTCGTCATGCGAAATCCGAACGCGGTCACCATCTGGGGCGAACAGCGGTACTCAAGTCCGCCGCGCGCGTCCCACCTTTTGCGCTCCGGTCCCGCTCCGCTCGAAAGCTGGTCGGTGCGCTGGCGCAGAGTGTGGAACTCGCCCGCCAGTCGCGCGCGATCGCCCATGAATCTCCAGCCTGCCCCGACCGCCGCCGACAGATCGCGAACCTGCGAGTTCTCCGCGCTCACGCTGTCGGCGAGGAACAGCGAGTCGGTTCCGGGTCGCGTACCGATCGAGTTGCGGAAGAAGTTGAACGAGGTTCGATCGTCGAGCGCCGGCGGAGTAATGCGAACCTTGCGGTAGAACGTTCCGACTTCACCGTTCAGCTCGAGCGAACCGAGCATCCAGCGCGCCCGACCGCGCATCTGCGAACCCTCTTCGTAGCGCCGCAGAAAGCTGCCGCGCCCGGCAAGCGGAAATTGCTGCAGCCCGGCGGAGATCGAGAAGAACCAGCGCTCGTCGTTCGAAGCCTGCCAGCCGCGGCCGTCGGCGATCCATTCGAAGTTGTTGCCGATGCGGCCGAGTAGCGTCGCCTGGCCGATTCCGTAGGGGCGTTTGCTGTCACGGCTCGAGCTGTGCCGGACCCCATCGTTCACGCCATCGATCTTGGTCTGCAATCCGTCGACACCCAGCGCGGCGGTCAACCACGGGCCGAGCTCGTACGCGAGTCCCGCACCGACTCCGGTCGCGGTGACGTCCATCTGATCCGGATCGAACAGATTCGGCGGGTCGACGATGTCGCCCTCGAGATCGATGTACTGACCCTGTGGTTTGGAGAGGATCAGTCGGTACTCGTCGCCGGCCGACTGTCGCGTGTAGCCGCCTCTCAGCGCGTAGCTCATGCGACCGGAGAGGAAGCTCGGAATCGGGCCCGCGATCACCCCGTAACCATTCGGCGTCGACGCGAACGCGCGACGAGCCACGATGTTCGAGAATGGCCTCTGGGTCTGATCGCTGCCGAGATCGCCATAGAAGCCGTACCCGTTGCGACTCGGGGTGCGGCGGATCAGTTCGTAGCGCATCCGCACTTCACGCGCGCCGAGATTCTGGCGCGGCAGCGGGGCCCCCGACGGCAGTCCGTTGCGGGTCGCCTGCGTGGTGGTCGCCCCGGGACTGAAGTCGAGAGTCGAAGTTGAATCCTCGCGCGCGAGCCCCACCGGGTTGCGGGCGAAGTCCCACAGCGAAAGGCGGTTGTCGCGGTCGCTCAAGAGCGTGAGCCCCCCCATCCCGAGCAGCCGGGGAAGGCGTGGAGCGGGTTCACGAGAGATTCCGTACGGCTCGAAGATGGCGTCGATCGCCTGCCCATGACTCGGCGTTGGCATCCCAGTGATGCCCATGGCGATTCCAGCGAGCGCGCTCAGCCACAGGCTGCGCGATCCGCGCATGCGAACTCCTTTCCGACTAGCCGGTCCTCAAGGGAACGAGTCCGTGCAATGGAAAACGTCCCCACCTTCCGGGCGAAAGTGGCGCGCGGTCAACGAGCTGCGCGATGCACGAAGCACGGGATACTAAGAATGGCTCGCGAGAGTGTCAACGTTTTCCTGACGTTCGGGGCGTGTGCCGCGGAGTTCGGGACGGGCCGACATGCCCCGCGCACCCGAGACGCACGGATGACCGCTCAGAAAGAAGCGCCACCGGCGCTCGACTTCGCGACTCACGCCGATACGCGGACCCGTGGCGATCGCCCGGCCTCCACGACGCGGCGCTCGGTCGGCAATCCAGAGCGAGCCCTCCACCAGATCCAATCCATCGTGCGTCCGCGACAACCCCAATGCCTGCGCCACGCATCCGGGGCCACGCGTCAGTGCGACGTCCTCGCGCCCGCCACGGCGCTCACGCATGCGGTCGAGGCCGACCAGGGGCTCGAGCGCACGGATCAGCACCGCGTTCGAAACGCCGCGAGCGCCGGTGACGACGTTGATGCAGTGGTGAATGCCGTGACTCAGATAAACGTAGAGTCGCCCCGGCGGCCCGAACATCGTGAGGTTGCGAGGGGTCGCGCCGCGGAACGCGTGGCTCGCCGCGTCTCGCGCTCCACCGTAGGCCTCGACCTCGACGATGCGCCCGGCAAGCTGTTCGCCATGCTCCCGCCGGACCAGCACGCGACCGAGCAGCGCGCGCGCCACCACCGCCGGCTCCCGATCGAAGAAGTGGCGCGGCAGCGGCGGGCCGAATTCCGGCGCGGGCAATCGCGACTTCAATGTGCGACCGCCTCCCCCACGCCGAGCCGCCGCAGCGGCTCCATCATGAGCTGCTCGATCTCGCGCAGCCGCTCGGCGGTACGAGCCTCGAAACGCACCACCACGACCGGCTGCGTGTTCGAAGCGCGCACCAGTCCCCAGCCGTCCCCGAACTCGACGCGCGCTCCGTCGATGTCGATCACGCGATACCTGGCGCCGAACTCCTGCTTGATCGCTTCGGGGATCTGGAACTTGCGTTCTTCCGAACACGCCAGGCGGGTCTCGGGGGTGGCGAAGTATTGCGGGAGGGTGTCCACCAGCTCACCCAGCGTCTTGCCGCTCGCCGCGACGAAGCGCATCAGGCGTCCGGCCGCGAACAGCGCGTCGTCGAAGCCGAAGTAGCCCTCGCTGAAGAACATGTGCCCGGACATCTCTCCCGCGATCGGCGCACCGGTCTGCAGCAGGCGCTGCTTGATGAGCGAGTGCCCCGTCTTCCACATCGTCGGCTTGCCGCCGTGCGCCGCGATGTCCTCGGCGAGCCCCTGCGAACACTTGACGTCGAAGATCACCTCCGCGCCCGGAACGCGAGTCAGCACGTCGCGCGCCAGCAGAGCGAGCAGCTGATCGCCCCACACGATGCGCCCGTCGCCGGCCACCGCGCCGATACGGTCGGCATCACCGTCAAAGCCGATGCCGAAGTCGGCACCTTGCGCCTTCACCTCGCGCTGCAGGTCGACCAGCAGCGCCGGCACCGTCGGATCGGGCAGGTGATTGGGGAAGCGACCATCGAGCTCAGCGAACAGCGGAGTGATGCGGTGGCCCATGCGCTCGAAGGTCTGCGGCACGACGGTTCCCGCACAGCCGTTGCCGCAGTCCAACACCACGTGCAGTCCCTTCGGACTCGCGAGTCGTTCGATCAGCATGGCGCGATACTCGTCGAGGATCGGTCGATCGACGGCCTCGCCGGCTCCGTCGGCGAAGTCCGATCGCTCGATCATGTCCAGCAGCTTCTGGATCTCGGCTCCGAACACCGGGCTCGAGCGCTTCGCCATCTTGAAGCCGTTGAACTCGGGCGGATTGTGGCTGCCGGTGATTTGAATCCCGGCATCGAGCCCGCGCGCGGCGACGGCGTAGTAGAGCGCCGGCGTCGGTACCACGCCGACGCTCTAC
>JABFRW010000098.1 GCA_013140805.1 Candidatus Eisenbacteria bacterium | reverse complement strand
GGTCCACCCACCGAACGCAGGAAGCGACCCGAGGCCTCGAAGGCGAGCAGCCGCTCGCCGTCGCGATCCACCACCACCAGCGCGCCGCCACGATCGGCCGCGAGGGTCGAAGGCTCGACGCGTCCGAGCGCACTCACGATCGCGTCGTCGTCGAACTCGATCAGGGTCCCGAGCGGGCGATCGAACAGGTCGAACGCGAGCACGCGCCGATTCTCGCGATCCAGCACCGCGACGCCGGCCGCACCGAACCGCGCCACGGCGCCGGGCCGACGCAGCTGCACGGCATCACTGCCGAGCGCTCCGAGTTCCGCCTGCCAGATCCCCGCGGCATCGAAGCGCTGCACCCGATGGAGCGCGGCATCGGCGATCCACACTCGCCCGAACGGGTCCACCGCGATGCCATCGGGTTCGAGCACCTGCCCGCGGCCGCGGCCACTTCCTGCGATCACCGCCACCTCACGCAGCCGCCACACGATCGGGGCGGCGAGCGCCGACGAGTCGGCATGCGCCACCGAGTCGCGCTGCGCCAAGACGCGGGGGTCGGCGCCGCTCGAGTCGCCGGCACGCGGCGCCAGCAGCGTCGCGCCACACGCGAGCGTGAGCCCGAGCCGCAGCGCCATGCAGGAATGCAGCACGCGCCTAGAAGCGGCTGCGCAACGCGAGCGTGACTCCCTGGCCGCTCATTCCGGGCTCGAGCCGCCAGCCCGTCGGCCTGGGGCCCGCGGGGCTGTTGGCGTAGCGCGCGGCGTGAAGCGCGCTCACGATGCGGTTCGCAATCGCGAGCCCGAGTGCCGTGTTGGCGCGCAGCCCCGCGCGCTGCGAATCCTTGATCTGCTCGCGAAACAGGCGGAAGTGCGCCTCGGAGTCCCACGACCACGCGTCGGAACCCTTGAGTTCGAAGGCGGCGACGTAGGCATTGAAGTCGTCGGGGCTCTCGAAGAAGCGATTCGCCGCGTCTCGGTAAACCACGAACAAGTTGTAGTCGTCGCTGCTCGGATAGTCCCCGACCAGACGCCGGAACGCGGGATCGCGCGAGTCGAGCTCGATTCCGGCGAACAGCTCCGCGCTTCGAATCGCGCTGTCGAGCCGCAGCTCCTCCTGCACCTTGAACGAGACGAACGACGCCCAGATCCCCAGCTCGAGCACGCCGAAGACCGAGGCTGCGGTGCGACGCCCGAGGCTCGCCTGACCCCAGCCCGGTACCGTGAGCGACTGGAGCAGAATGCGAGCACGTTCGGGGTTGAGTCCCTGGAATGCGGCATCGCGATCGGCGCGATTCTTCTCGCTGCGCTTGCTTCGCGCATCGAGCCGCGTGACCGGCAGCGCAAAGCTCGAACCGCTGATCGCGAGCGTCGGCGAGGCATCGAGCACTGTTTCGTCGATCGCGAACGGCGCGGGTTCGGCGCTCACGAATGGGTCGGGTGCCGAACGCGTTTCGCACTCGAACAACGACTCGGCATGCAGGTTCGAGGCGGCACACACCGAGAGCAGCCCGGCCACGATCGCAATCCGCACTCGCCGCATCAGAACCGCCTCACCAGTTGGGCCCGCAACACGGGCTGTCCGTTCGAGAGCCGTCCGCCGACCTTGAGTCCCAGCGTCGCGGTGATCGGAATGTTGTGAAGCCGCGCGGCGCGCAGCGCGTCGGCCGCCGAGACCAGGTGATTGATCCACAGCAGGGCTCCGACTCGATTGGCATCGTGCTGCTTGTCGTTCGCACGCAAACGCATCGAAGCGTATTCATCGCGCGCATCCGGGTCCGACCACCCCACCGCCAGCGAAGCGTCGGCTGCGAGCGCATCCCAGAACGCTTCGGGATCACCCTGATAGAGCGCGCGCAGGGCCGCCGGATCCTGGCCGGTGCTGCTGCTCCAGCGATCGAACGACCACGCGCTCGCGCTATCGGCCGGCGTACCGGCGAGCTGCTCGCTCTCGGAGCGCAGTTCCTTCGCGTCGCCTCGGAACAGTGCGAAACCGATCCAGCCCGCAACCTCGGCCACCGCGAACACGATGCCGCTCCGCTCGCCCACGTAGAGCTGCCCGGAACCCGGCAGCAGCGCCGACAGCGTCAGCGCCGAGATCTCGGAGCGCGTATCCGCCAGGCGCGCCGCCGCGACTTCGGGATCGTCGACCGCCGGCCACTCGCGCGTGATGGTGCGCTGTGCCAGCACGCCCGGCTCACCGGGCGCAACGCGCAACGCGGCGAACGCCGAACCACTCTCCCACTCGCGCGCGAGCACCGCGCAACGCGCGGCCTGCTCGCCCTCGATTCGCGCGGCCAGCGCCGCGCACGGCGGATCGGACTCGAACGCGATCGATGCGGGGGCAGGATGCGACGCCGCGGCACATCGGACACCCGATGCGAGCACGCAGACTCCGAGCACGCAGATTCCGAGCAGGCAGGCGGCCAGCGTGCGCAGCTCGAACCCGCGCGGCATCATCGCAGCACTCCGACCGGGATCACCGCCTCGCGATCGCCACTCGCGCCGCGCGCACGCACTCGCACCAGATAGAGCCCGGCCGCCACCTGACCCGGATCCCAGCGTTCGAGGTTGTCGCTGATGCGCCCCTCGCGCTCGAACGACTCCACGCGATGTCCCGAGGAATCGAGGATGTCGAACGTCACATGAGCCGGCTCGGTGAGGCGATAAGCGATCATGACCGGCTTGCGCTTGGCGGGATTCGGATAAGCGATCACCGAGCCGTCCACCAGCGGACCGCTGGATGCGACCGGGGGCACGGCGGCGCGCGCAACCGGGAGCGTGCTCGAGCGTCCCGGATCGCCGCCCAGCATCGGCCACGAGCGCGAGGTCGCCGGCTGCCCCGACACGTCACCCGGCAGCGAGAACGCCTGCAGGCTCGAGAAGCGTCCGTTGATTCCCGCCTGCAGGCTGTCGACCAGCACGCGGTCCGGCAGCACCAGCTCGAGCGTCCCGTCGAGGTCGAGATCCACCGCGACGCCGGTTCCGGATGCGCCGCTGCCGGTGGCGAGCGGCCAGCCTTCGGGCTGTCGCCCGGCCCCGTTGAGCGCACTCACCACGCCACCGCCGTCGATCGAGATCATTTCGACGCGTTGATCGCCGTCGACGTCGACCACCAGCGGAGCGCTCAGCGACGGAATCACCTCGCGTGAGGTCGGCTCCGGCCATCCAGGTGCCGGCGAACCCGTGACGTTCCAGTAGGCGATCCCGAGCGAGCGCGTGCGCGCGACGACCTCGGAGAGTCCGTCCGCATCCGGATCACCCAGCGCGAGCCCGCTCACGATCGTGTCGGGCGCAGCCCCTCCCCAGCCCGGCAGTGCGGCACCGAATTCGTCATAGGCCCACAATCGATTCGCGGCGTGCACCACCACCGCGGGCGCGGCGCTCGAGCTCGCCGAGGCGCGGAAGTCGACCCACGCGAGGTCCGGCACGAACGGCGCTGCGGCCGACGCCAGCGAGACGCGATAGCTCCCGGTCGGGCACGGAGCGACGCCACACACGATCGGCTGCGTAAGTTCGACCGCGAGCTCGCCGTTCGATCCGCCGAATGCGACCCAGTCCCCGGCCGTGCCTTCGTAGCGAACTGCGAGTCGGCCGCTCACGCCACCGGACACGGTCTGGGCGCTCGTCCACACGATCTGCGCCTGCGCATCGAGACCGTACACCCGGCCGTCGGCGGCGCCGACGTAGATGCGCGCGGCCGGCCACACTCCCACGATCACCGGGGCGGTGGTCGCGAGGCTCGGTAGAGCGGCAGGCCAGCCGGCCACGGTCACGCCCTGATGGTCGATCAGCCACACGCGTCCGCCCGGCGTCGAGAGGTCGGGACCATCCGCGTAAGTCGCGACCGCGAAGACCGCGGGGCCGGGCGCGAGTGCACCGCTGCTGGTCCCTGCCGTCGCGATCGCCGCAAGCGGTGGCCGCGGGCGCCGATCGAGATTCGTGATCGTCAGAGAGCCGCCGGTCACGCCGTCGCCGCTGGTGCGCACCGCGAATATGCCGGTGCTGTCCTGACTCGTCGCTCCGCCTCCCGCCCAGCAAACTTCGAGGTCCGAATCGCCGTCGACGTCGATCGCGAGCAACTGCGGGCCCTCGGGTGGACCATCGACCTGCAGCGGCCACGCCGGCAGCGACCAGCTGCGTTGCGCCAGCAGCCGCATGGACAGCCCGGGCTCGTCGAGCACCTCGAGCCGCACGTGCGGACGCGAGCCGATGTGCGGGCGAAGATTCGGTCGGGTGGTGTCGGACAGCACCGTGTTGTTGGTCACGAACCAGGGATCGCGCGGCGAACCCAGAATGTAGGGCGAACTCGGATCGCCCAGATCGCGCAGCGCGTCGGCCTCGACCACCGAGATGCCGGGACGTCGAAAGTCGGTGTTGAACCCGAAACCTGGATTCGGACGCAGCGCCGTCTCGAATGGAATCACGGCCGCGTCGATGTGCCAGATCAACAGGCCCGAGCCCGGCAGCAGCGCGTCGTACTCGAATGGATCGGGGGTGCGCGGTCCGAGAATCACGCGGGTCGAGTCATCCTGGTCGAGATCGAGCGTGTCGCCCGCCGCGATGTGGCGATTCTCGATCAGCAGATACTCGTCGCTCGTCAGCCACACCCGACGCATGTCGGGGTTCCGTTCGCTGTTCGCGACCACCATGGTGTCGGCCCACGCCACGTCCACGAACTCGAGTGCGTCGGTCGTGAAATAGCGCTGGAAGGGATCGACGCTCGGCGGCAGCAGCCCGATCGCGTAGAAAATGTCTCCGTTCGAGGTCTGGACCTGGGTGCCGGCCAGATTGCCGCTGTCCATGAGGCTCCACAGCCCCACCACCGGATAGCCGGAATTCACGTCATAGAGATCCGCGAAGCCGAACAGCAGGTGTCCGCACTCGTGCGCGAGCACCCCGTTGATGGTGGCGAAGAACCCGTCCTGGCTCGCCGTCTCGGGCACGAAGGTGGCGAGGCCGATCGGACGGTTGAGCGAATCCGAAAACACCACCTGATCGGCGTCCGTCATGCCGATCGTGAACGACGGAATGTCGAGCGGGCTGTCCTGGCGAACGTCGCTCTGGAAATCGCTGCCGGCGTGGATGAACACGAAGTAGTCGTAGTCATCCCACGGAATGCGATCGCCACGCTGCACCGACTGCGTGTCGGCGGCGAAGAAGAAGTGACGCGTCATGTCGACGGCGGCGCCGTAGATGTCCTGGCTGAATTTCCACGGGCCGAGATCGGCGTGGTCCGTGAACCGATAGGCCGAGTTCTCTTCGCGCGGCCACACATCGCCGACCACCTGCACGCGACCATACGACTGAGCGTCGTAGTAGCGCCTCAACGCCTCGAAGTGCGCCTGATAGAACGAGCGATTGTGTGGCGGACGGTCGAGCGGCGGCAGCAACGTGTCGGGCGCCGAAAGATTGAAGCGGCCATCGCCGCTGGTCTCCGAGCCGGCACGGTCGGTGGCGAAGTCGATGCGGATGAACGCCACGCGCTTCTGGAGCGGCGGATTGCCGAGCGTGCGGGGGCGCGCCTCGCGCACCCGCGCGTTCGGATTGCGGCCCGGGAATGTCGGAGCACCGGGGCCGCGGCTCCAATCGAAGTTCTTCGGCGCGAGCACGCCCGGAAACGAGCGCTGAAGTCGCGCGCGTTCGCGCTGGGCCGCGGCGACGTCGGCGGGCAGGATCGCGCCGCGCCACGGAGTGCCGCGCTTCGCGAGTTCGGCCGCCTGTTCGGCAGGCAGCGCCCGGCGGACGATCAACGGCCGCTCGGCGCGCGCTTCCCCGAAGCTCGCGGCCGACAACGCGAACAACAGCATCGCGGCCTGGAGATGAACTCTCACAGGATTCACTCGCCTCGAAAGCGTCCGGAGATCAGAACCGGTAGCCGAGCGTGAGCTTCTGGACGGTTCCGAGGTCCGAGTTGCGCGCCTGCGGGATGCTGCCCCAGTCGAGCGCCAGACCCTTGAATACCAGTCCGAGCCCGTACGTCACGTCGCTGATGTCGCCGAGCGGATCCGACATGTAGCCGAGCCGCCCTGCGATCTGGTCCGCATACTTGAACTCGAGCCCCGCGTTGTAGGTGCGGAACTCGTCGGTGACCAGCGACTGGTTGAAGTCGGCCGCCAGCGTGAGTCCGTAGCTCTTGTCGGCCAGCGCCTGCCAGGCCGCGCCGACCTTGACGTTGCGGCCGAGCGGATCCGACTTGTTCTCGTTGATGAAGGTCACGCTCGGCCCGAGATTCTGAATGTTGACCCCGAGGCTCAGGCGCGCGACCGGCAGTCGGTAGAGCGACGCGATGTCGACGCCGAAGGTGGATCCGATCCCCGACAGATCATCGGGCGCAAGCTGGATGCGCACGTACTTGAGCGTTGCACCGACCGCGAAGTCCGGCAGCAGGCGAATACCGTAGGACACCGCGGGCGACAGCTCGTGCGAACCGAAGGTGCCGGTCACATTGCCCGAGGTGTCGGTGCGCTGGCTTTCGCCGTAGGACAGGAACACGAAGCCGATGCCGAAGGCTCCCCATCCGCCGACCGGCTGGACGTAGCTGCCGTAGTTGTACGTGACGTCGGTCGCCAGAGTCGGAACCAGCTGGGCGAAGGTCCACTCGATGCTGGAATTGGAGATGAACCCGAGCCCGGCGGGGTTCCACCAGCTCGCTCCGGTGGCGTCCTCGGTCAGCGCGGCGCCCGTTCCGCCCATGCCGTTCTGGCGGCCGCCGGGCTGGATATCGAGTGAGCGGCCGGTTCCCTGCGCCTGCGCAGCACCGGCGATGCCGAGCAACACGATGACGGACAACGATTTAACCAACCAGCGCATAACTTTCCTCCAAGACACACGACGGGCCCTGTGGGGTGACGATCACAGGCCATACACCGCAGGTTCGGTATTCGATCCATTCAATTTGGGTCGCGTTCGCGGCCGAAACATACCCGGTACCGGGTCCGGCGGCCAGCCTAGGGGCGGTGCACGACGAAACGCCCCGATCCCCTGGCGCTCTGGCGGGCGCTGCTCGAGCCGTCCGGGTCGCGCAGATTGGCGTGAACCCGGAAGAGATAGACGCCGGTGGCGAGACGCTCGCCCTCGCTGTCGAGCCCATCCCACGGAAGCTGAACCTGGCCGAGAGCTCCCATGGTGGTGAGCGAGCGCACCAGCCTGCCGCTCACGGTATAGATCCGCAGCAGCACGTTGATCGAGTCACCCGGCACGTCGACCACGAAGGTGCCGCCGCTTCCAGCGCCGCCCGAGCGGATCGGATTGGGGAACAGCAACGCGCGACTCACGCGCAGCTCCGGGTTGTCGCTGACCGCGAAGTCGAGCGCCACGCTCGAGCGGTGCGCCCCGGCTCCCAGGCCCGCCGCCAGATTGTCGGCCGCGCTCACTCGGATGCGGTGCGGTCCCGCCGACAGATTCGGCAGGTCGAATGTCGCCGTGCCCGACTGATACGAGCCCTCGGCGTATTGGAAGCTCGAGGTCACGTCGTAGCGCTGCGTCGAATTTTCGTCGACCGTCACGATGATGCCGTTCTGGAGATTCCGACCCGTGATGAGAATTCCGCTCGGATCGGTCAGGTCGATGCGCAGCGTCGCCGTCGGTCGTACCGACAGCGAGCCGCCCGGGAACGCCAGGGCGATCTGGGGCCCGGCCTGATCGCCGCTCGGCGGAATTCCGATGACGATCGCAAAGCTGTCGGCGCCGACGCCGTCGCCCGCGAACGTGCCGGCCGCATCGCGAAAGTAGCCGCGATGACGCGCTCGCACTCCGAGGCGTGAGTCGATCGGCACCACGAACCGCGCCTCGAACACTCCCGCGCGCACTGGAACCGTGCCGCGGAACATCGGAGCGGCGCGGAACGGATAGTTCTGACAGATGTCGCCCGGCAGCACCCGCACACACGGCACCGTGTCGATCGGCGCCGAGTCCTCGACCAGCAGCTCGAGCGCACCGTCCATGACCTGCGTGACTCCGCCCGGCCGATCCGCGACGCGGCCACGAATCGTGACGGTCTGTCCGCGCTGCACGGTGTCGAGCGGCGCGCCGCCGGCGTCCGCGAGCGCCGCCTCGACGAATCGCGACGGCAGCAGCAGTCGCAATGCCGCATCACCCATCAGCTGGTATTTCTGCCCGTTCGTGGTGCCGTTCTTGGCGTCGAGCAACCCGCTGGCGAGCGGCACCGAATAGAGTCCCGCGACCGGGTCGCGCTCGAACACCCCTTGATAGAGGTCCAGGTTCAGCGCCGCGTTCTGGTTGCTGAATGCCAGCTCGGTCGCCGAGATCACGCCGATCGCGCCACCGGTCGGATTGAGGAGCATGCCCTCGCCGAGGCTCGGCACCTTCGGATCGCTGTACTTGCCGACGTCGCACGACGCCGCGACCAGCACGGTCGGACGCGTTGCGTTGGTCACCGCACTCGCGTCGGCGTCCAGGAACACGCTCTCGTCGGCGAGCTTGAACGGACTGCCGTGCCCGATGTAATTCATCATGAGCACGCCCGAGTTGACGCCCGCGAGGATGTCCGACTTGGCGCCGGGCTTGGTGAAGTTGGGGCCGGTCGGATAAGTGTGCAGATAGACGTAGTCGCGATCGATGTGCAGTGGCGTCCCGGAGCGGTCCAGCACGCCCGACTGTTGCACGTGGCTCCAGCCGAGGTTGTCGGGCGCGGAACCCTGCATGTCGTCGTCGGCGACCAGCATCACGGTATTGCGCCACGTTCCCACCGGCGCCGAGCTTTCATACGGAATCAGCTTGTCGCGCACGTAGAGCAGCGCGTCGCCGAGATCCTCGGCGGGAATACGTCCGCTCGCGAAGTCGGGAATGATCGTGAAGGGACTGTCGACGTTCAGGATCCAGTCGTCGGTGGTGTACTGCCGTCCTACGATCGCGTCGAAGCCGCCTTCATAGGTCGTGAGCACGCAGCCCGGCAGTCCCGGCGGCGCCAGCCCGGTGATGTTCTTGTAGTCGTAGGAGGCATCGCCGAGGAAGGTGACGAAGGTCGGGATCTTGGCCCAATTCTGCGCGACCGCGCGCAGGAAGTTGCGCACCGCGGACGGATCGGCGCGACCGCCCGAGAACTGATCGTAGAGCGCCGAGATCGGCACCGACGCGGTATCGAACGGCGCACCTCCCATGCCGGGCGGCAGGTGGTCGCGTCGCCAGCGCAGCAGCTCGTCGGCTGCGGGGCGGAAGCCGTCGAAGTAGATGAGCAGATAGTCGGCGCCCTGCGAGCGGCCGCGCAGGTTCTGCAGGCTCGAAGACGGCGCATCGAGCAGGCTCGTGGTGGCCACCTGCGCGAGGTTTCCGATCGGCAGCACCGCGTAGCGCCGCGGGCCGGACTCGAAGGCGCGGAAGCGCAGTTGATGGTCGTCGGTGGCGAGCGACGTGTACTCGACATCGAGGAGCTGAACCGGATGCCCGGGATCCGTGACGTCGAACACCATCGGAGTGCCGCCCGCGGCATCGGTGAAGGGTCGGAGCGTGTAGACCACCTCGCCGAGCCCCGTCGAGCCGAACGCGAGCGAATTGTTGAGCGGCTCGAATCGTCGCGGATAGAACACGTCGAACCATGCGAGGCCGCTCTGATCGAAGCGCCGCTGGTCGAATCCCGAATTCGAATCGGTGACGCGCGGAACCGTGAAGTCGACCAGGTTCGCGAGCGGCTGCATCACCAGCGTGCTGTCGAAGAACGTCGGTCGCTCGTCCTCCCAGGCGCGGCGCTTGAGCGCGCTGCCGTTGACGCGGACGTCGGCGTAGTGATCGAAGATCCCGAACGAGTGGGCGATGTCGGTGAAGCCCCACATCAGCGCGCGGAATCGCGCCGGTTGCCCCACCGCATAGCCGGGCAGCGCGAACGGCGGCGGCGTGTAGGTGGTGTTCTGGTTGATGCTGTTCCAGAACCACTTCTCCCAGAACGTCGTGGTGCGCGTGCTGCTCACGTCGAAGCGCTCGTGCGAATTGTCGGGTGTGGCGTTCGGTTCGTAGACGACGTCCTGCTCGAAGTGCATCCGTTCGTTGAACGTGGTCGGCTGGGCTGCGCCGGTCGGATCGCCGACCGTTCCGGCGCGCGTGAGGATGCGATGCGGCGCCCCGGCCATCGGGAGCGCAGCGGTCGCGATCGTGAGGTAGTAGTAGTTCCTCGTCTCATACGGGTTGTTCACGAACTCGGTGTCGGGACGCGCGGAATCGAACAGATTGCCCCAGTCGTTGGTACCGAGCGCATGGAAGTAGAAGTAGTCGTTGCCGTCGAACCGGCCGTCGCCGTCGTCGACGACCTGAATCGCGACTTCTCGAAAGTCGCAGGAGTCGCAGTAATTCATTTCGGGAAGGATCGGGTAGCCCGGCCAGGTGAAGAGCCGCAGGCTGTCGAGCGCCGGCGTGGGAGTGTCCCGGAACACGCCGAGCAGACGAATCTGGTTGAAGTCGACCCGATGGAAACCGCGCTGCGTGATGGGAATCTTGATCCAAGAACGGCCCGCATAGAGGCTCGTCTCCGGGGCCGCGGTCACCGACGGGATGCCACCGCGCTCCCGGCGCCACTCACGACCTTGTTCGGGATTGACGAGCGAATTCTGGTAGACGGACTCGAACGCTCCGGCCGCCACCGGGTTCGCGAGACTTGGAGCGGCGCGCGAGAAGTCGCCCCCCGTGAGTTGCACCTGGACCTCGACGCGCTGCGCGAGCTCGAGCCGCCGGCTCGCGACGTCGTAGCGCGCCGGTGACACGGCGATGCGCGCGACACGCTGATCGCGCATCCAGCCGACACCCAGCAACGTCGCGACGGGCGCATCGAGGCCGGCACGTGTGGGCTCGCCGGCGCCACGGGCCCGCGCGTCGATGGCGGACTCATTGCCCCGCATGTCCTGCTGAACTCGAGCGTCGAGCCACGGATCACCCTTGAGGTCACGCGGCAGCCGCGGCTGCGTCGCCAGCACCACCCCGGCACTCGTCTGCGACATCACGATGCGCCCGCTCACCCGGACATCCGCTCCGGGAGGAACTGCGACCGAGAACACTCGGACCGGCAGGCGCGTCTCGCCGATCACCGCCTGGGTTTCCCAGCCTGGGATTGCGAGGTCTGAGATCGTAGGAGCAAAAGCGAGTGCCTTCGGCGCTACGGCGGGCAGCTCGACCGAGAAGCGCACCACCCCCGGCCCGGTCGGCAGCAATGTCACATCGGACGACGACGCATGCGCGAGCGGCGCCAGTGCGGCGAGTCCCACGCACAGCCAGGTGGCGAGGCGGGGGTTCAAAACTTCTCGGCCTCGTCGACCAGCATCACCGGGATGTCGTCCTCGACGCGATAGCGCAGCCGGCACTGAGCACACGTCAGCCGTTGCGCGTCGGCGCCGTATTCGAGATCGCCCTTGCAGGCCGGGCAGACGAGAATCGCGAGCAGGTCAGGACTGAGCGCCATCATGTTCCTCCCGTGTCAAGCCGGCAGCTCCGTGTAGACGCCGAGCCGGCGATACTTCTGAAGTCGACGCTCCCGCAGCTCCGCGGGTGCTACCCCCGCCAGTCGATCGAGGTTCCGCTCCAGCGCCTCTTTCAATGTATTCGCGGCGGCTTCCGGATCGCGGTGCGCGCCGCCGAGTGGTTCCCGAAGCACCTCGTCGATCACACCCAGGCGTTCGAGATCGGTGGCCGTGATGCGAAGGGCATCGGCCGCCAGTGACGCCTTCTTGCCGTCCCGCCACAGGATCGAAGCGCAGCCTTCGGGTGAAATCACCGAGTACCACGAATTGTCGAACATCATGACCACGTCCGAGACCGCGATCGCCAGCGCCCCTCCGGATCCGCCCTCACCGATCACCACCGTGACGATCGGGACGCCGAGGCGTGACATTTCACGCAGGTTGACCGCGATCGCCTCCGCCTGGCCGCGCTCCTCGGCGCCGAGTCCGGGATAGGCGCCCGAGGTGTCGACCAGCGTCACGATCGGGATGCGGAAGCGGTCCGCGAGGCGCATCAGCCGCAGCGCCTTGCGATACCCCTCGGGGCTCGGCATGCCGAACCGGCGCATCAGATTTTCTTTGGTGTCGCGCCCCTTTTGCTGCCCCATCACCATGATCGGTCGACTGCCGAGCCACGCCGTTCCACCCACGATCGCAGGATCGTCGGCATAGAACCGGTCGCCATGCAGCTCGAGGAATCCGGTGCAGCAGCGCGCGATGTAGTCGAGTGTGTAGGGCCGCTTGGGGTGGCGAGCGAGCTGAACGCGCTGATAGGGCGTGAGGCCCGCATAGATCTCGCGGCGCAGCGCGTCGGCCTTGCGCTCGAGATCCGCCAGTTCCGTGACCGCATCGAGGCCCTGCTCGCTCGCGTGCTCGCGCAACTCCTGAATGCGCTGCTCCAGCTCGAGCACCGGCTTTTCGAAGTCGAGCCACGTCGTCATCGCCCGCTCCTCCCCCAGCGCACCTTGATCATCGGGTGGCGCTCCCGCAGACGCACCGCCACCTCCTCGGTCTCCACGACTCGGAAACGCTTCGATCGCATCGCAAGTCGTGAGTGATCGGGCTGAACGATGTGCAGGTAGACCTCCGCGTCACCGGGATGCGCGCTCAGGATCTCGTCGATCGTCCCGAGCCGCTCCTCGGAGATGTCGTCGGCGCGAATCTCCAGATGGAGGCTGCGACGATACACCGAACGGGCCTCCTCGAGCGCACGCACCTCGGCCAGCATCAGCCGGGCCGGCCGCTCGTCGCGACGCTCCACCCGGCCGCTCACCACCACGATCTGGTCGGCGGCCAGCAGCAGCCGCGAGCTCTCGAACACGTCGGGAAATACGGTGCACTCCATGCGCGAGGTCAGGTCTTCGAGAGACACGACCCCCATCATGCGTCCGCCCTTGGTGTGGATGGTCTTGGTCTCACCGGCCAGCGCGACCACCCGCACCTCGGCGCCGTCTTCCAGCTCGAACGTTTCGGCCAGCGTGTGGGTGCCGATCTTCGAGATGTCGTCGCGCAGCGGTTCGAGCGGGTGCTCGGAGAAGTAGAAGCCGAGCACCTCCTTCTCCCGGGCGCTCCGATCGCGCGGCGCCCACACCTCGGCGTCCGGAAGCGTCGGCGCCGCCAGCTCGACCGCACCACTCGACCCACCTGCGACTCCGAACAGCGAGGACTGCCCGCTCTCGCGCTCGCGCCGGTGTCCCGCCGCCGACTCGAGTGCCACCGCAGCACCGGCGAACAGCCGCCCGCGCTCGGGTCCAAGCGTGTCGCACGCTCCGGCGGCGACCAGACTCTCGAGCACGCGCCGATTGAGCACCCGGCCTTCGAGGCGGCGCGCGAGTTCGAACAGGTCGCGAAAATCGCCGCCGCCGGCACGCGCCGCGACCAGGCTCTCGACCGCCGCCTGCCCGACGTTGCGGACCGCCCCGAGCCCGATCCGGATGCGACCGCTCTCGAGCGTGAACGCCCACTCGGAGCGATTCACCTCGGGCGGCAGGACCTCGAGTTTCATGCGCCGACATTCTTCGATCAGCGTGACGATGCGCGCGCCGTCGCTCATTTCGGATGTCATGGTGGCCGCCATGAACTCGGCCGGGTAGTGCGCCTTGAGGTAGGCGGACTGGTACGCGAGCAGCGCGTAGGCGGCGGAGTGCGAGTTGTGAACGATCAGGCCATCGGCGACGAAGTTGTGATCGTGCTCGACCGTCAGGTCGTAGACATCCTCCGCGCCCTTCGGCGTGATCGAGACGATCCGGTCCCAGAAGATGTCGGAAGTCGCGAGCTTTGCGAGATCGAAGGAGCCGAGTGCCTCTGCGACGCGGGCGACCGTCGAGCGGCGGAGGCCTGCGCCGAGGCGATTGAGCCGTGATCGCTCGACCATGACGCCGGCCTCTCGATCGAGCCGACTCCGGGTCCACCCGCGAGCACGCCGCTCGGCATCGACGGTCTCGAGCACTTCGATTGGAACGGTGTCCTTGGAGCTTCGATCGGGCGAAGTGCTTGTCACCGAAGCGCGCAATCCCGCCAGCGCGTCGTCGCGGCCCACGAGATGCGGCCCGATCGCTTCGAGGAACACCGCTCGCGAGCGATCGCCTATCAGATGGAGCGTGTAGCCGGGTCGGCGAGTGCCGCGATACGCGAAGGACTTGGTCCGGATCGAGCTGACGATGCCGAAGCGAAGCAGCAGGCGCTGCACGTCTCGCGCGAGCCCCATCGAGGAGGTCGCGTAAAAGGGCTGAGCGTCGTGTTTCCCACTGAGGTAGCCGTCGCCCGACCAGAGTCGACCCAGGAAGAGCGCTACATCCTGATCTCGCAGCGCGAACACCGCACCCGGTACCCGCTTTTGCGTCGCCTTCAGGCCGAGAATCCCGACTCGCGCCGCCCACTGGAAGGCACCGCTGCGACGTGGCTCGCGATCGGCGATCTGGTCGAACTCCTCCCACGCCGAAGCCACTCGAACGCCCGTTCCATCAACCAGATACTCGACGTCTCCCTCTCGCGCGCGATGATGGCGACCTAGATTCGCTGCAACCTCGAGCCGCCCGTTCGCGCGCCGATGAATCCGCGCGACCGTGTCCGGGAACTCGCCGATCGCATGCGCGAAGTCGTCGATCGCGGCTGGTGCATTGCAGTGGAAGTACAGCGTGGTCGGGTGACACGTGTTGCCCTCGGCCAGAAGGTGGCCGAGCGCGATCAGCTGGTGCGGGGGCCACGACTTCGTCGACTCGATCGGCAACTTCCGTGGCGCCGCAATGCGCGCGCCCACCGAGAGATCGTCGATGGTTCGCCAGCCTTCGAGTGTTCGTAACGGATGATTTCCGGTCGCGGTGATGCGATGGCCAAGCGCGGTCACCACTTCGAACACCGGCCGCCGGCCGTTCCAGACCACGTCCGTCACCGCGCGCGGACGCAAACGGAGATCGTCGCCGAGTGCCAGCACGCGACGAGGAGTGCCGCGCGTCGCAAACATCTCTCCGATCGTAGTGGTCGCGCCCGAGTCGGCGTCGAAGACTTCGGTACCGGAGGTCGCGCACCTGTTGAAGCCGTATCCGGCGAACTTCTCCATCGTGGCAAAGATCTTGTCGGCCTTCGCGGGCGGGATCTTGTTCGTCTTGCAGCCTTCGACGAACTGCGCGCGCTTGGCCTCCATCTCTTCTCGTTGCTTTTTTCCCATCGCGCGACGCAGTTCGTCGCCTTGCGCGAGCGAGAAGCCGGCGAGCACGTTTGCGGCCGCCATCACCTGCTCCTGGTAGACGAACACTCCATAGGTGTCCTTGAGGATCGGCTCGAGCGAGGCGTGCTCGTACTTGGCCACTTCGCGGCCGTGTTTGCAGTCGATGAAGTACGGGATGTTCTCCATCGGGCCGGGTCGGTAGAGCGCGTTCATGGCGGTGAGATCGCCGAACACGGTGGGCTTCAATCGCCGCAGGTAATCGCGCATGCCGCCGGACTCGAACTGGAAGATCGCAACGGTGTCGCCGGACTGGAACACTCGATACGCGGGCTCGTCGTCCCACGGGAGCGTGTCGAGATCGAGCGCAACGCCGTGATGCTGCTTCACCAGCCGCACCGCTTCGACCAGCACCGACAGCGTGCGCAGGCCGAGGAAGTCCATCTTGAGCAGTCCCGCCTTCTCGATCGCCTTCATGTCCCACTGGGTGGTGATCGACTCGTCCTTCTGGCGATAGAGCGGCACGTAGTCCATCAGCGGACCGGGCGTGATCAGCACTCCGGCCGCGTGCGTCGAGGCATGACGCGCCAGACCCTCGAGCGTGCGCGCGGACTTCATCAGCTTGTCGTAGGGCGGCCCCTTCTGCGCCAGGCTCTTCAAGTCCGGCGACAGCTCGAGTGCGCGCTCGAGCGTCATGCCGATGCCGTCGGGAACCATGCGCGCCACGCGATCGACATCCGCGAATGCGAGCCCCAGGGCGCGACCCACGTCACGCACCACGCCCTTGGCACCCATGGTACCGAACGTGATGATCTGCGTGACGCTCTCCTCGCCGTACTTTTCCTTCACGTAGGCGATCACTTCGCCGCGTCGAAGGTCGTCGAAGTCGATGTCGATATCCGGCATCGTGACGCGCTCGGGATTGAGGAAGCGTTCGAAGAACAGCGCGTGCTGGATCGGGTCGACGTTCGTGATGCGCAGCGCGTACGCCACCAGCGATCCGGCGACCGATCCACGACCCGGACCTACCGCGATGCCGTGATCGCGTGCGAACTGGATGAAGTCGCGCACGATCAGCATGTAGCTCGCAAAGCCCATGCGGATGATCACGTCGAGCTCGTACTGCAATCGTTCGCGCACCTCGGTGGCAGGCGCGGAACCGAAGCGCTGTTCGAGCCCTTCGCGCGAGAGCTTCGTCAGGTATTCCTCGGGCGTGCCGGCGCCCGGCGGAAGCGGGAACGCGGGCAGCAGCGGCTTGCCGAACTCGAGCTGCAGATTGCAGCGCTCGGCGATCGCGATGGTGTTGCGAAGCGCTTCGGGCTGGTCGGCGAACCGCTCCATCATTTCGGACGCGGTCTTGAAGTAGACCTGGTCGGTCTCGTAGCGCATGCGATTCACGTCGTCCACGGTCTTGCCGGTCTGGATGCACAACAGCACATCGTGCGCGGCTGAATCCTCGTGGCGCAGATAGTGGCAATCGTTCGTAGCGACCAGCGGAATTCCGGTGCGTCGCGACAGATCGGTCACGCCCGCGCGGATCTTGTCCTCGATTTCGAGCCCGTGGTTCTGCATCTCGAGGAAGTAGTTGTCCGCACCGAACAGGTCGCGGTACATGCCCGCGGTCTTCATCGCCGCTTCGGTGGTCCCCTCGATGAGATCGGTCGCGACCTCGCCCTTGGGGCACGCCGACAGCGCGATCAGACCCTCGTGGTAGCGATCGAGGATCTCGTGGTCGACGCGCGGCCGGTAGTAGAAGCCCTCGAGATACGCGAGCGACGACAGACGGATCAGATTGCGAAAGCCGGTCTCGTTCGCGGCCAGCAGCACCAGGTGGTGCGCGGTGTCGCGGGTGCGGTCGGTGCGACGGCCACGCGTGACGTAGGCCTCCATACCCACGATCGGCTTGACGCCGGCCTTGCGAGCCTCGAGGTAGAACTCGATCGCGCCGAACATCGATCCATGGTCGGTGAGCGCGAGCGCCGGCATCTTGAGCTCGGCCGCACGCGCGACCATGCGCGGAATCGGATTCGCGCCGTCGAGGAGCGAGTAGTCGCTGTGGTTATGGAGGTGGACGAACTCGACGTGCTTCATAGCGCCGAAAAGACTCCAGACCGGGTCCGAGCGTTTCCGGCGCGATCGGTGACGACGACAGTGATGCGATAGGTGCCCGCGGCCGGCACCACGCGTGGACGCCAGCGCAATGCGTCGGCTTCGGAATCCCACTCGGTCGGCACGCGTTTGCCTTCGATCATGAAGTAGGACTCGCGCGCGTCGACACCACTCGCACTCTCGACCACGCCGGCCTCGAGTTCCCAGCGGCTGTAGGGCTTCCGCGGTCCCACGGACGGCTTTCGAAGCGTCACGCGCGGAGCGAGCGTGTCGGCGAGCAGCGCGAAGGTGCCGAGCCGTCGCGACTCGGCGACGCGGTGCCCGTTCGCGGAGTCGCCTCCGCTGCCGACGAACGACCAGCCGCTTCCATCCCATCGGTAGAGTGCGCGCCTGGCACCCTCGGGAGCGGTCCAGGCGAGGCTCAGCGCGCGGCGCAGCGGTATGAAGGTGGGAGTGATCTCGCACATCGGAGCCGCAAGGCGAGCGTCGAACTCGATCGAGAGCGGCGGCCTGAGCGCCGGGACGCCGTAGCGAATCGTCGCGGGCTCCGCGAACGTTCCACGCTGCCATTTCACGCGGTAGCCCTCGCCGGCGTCGAAGTCGGCCGCGACCTCGCCGTCGATCGCGAGTGTTCGCGCTTCGGTTCCACCCATCGCGCCGCGCTCGACTCCAGCGCCGCGGCGCGCGGCCGGGCGCGCGTCGGGGCGCAGCAGGATCCAGCGCGAGGTCTGATTGCCCGACACGTCACGCGCGAGCAGTCGAACGCGCAGAGGTTCCGAGCCCGGCGGCACCTCGAGCGTGCCGACTTCGCGACCCGGCGGCTCGGAAGCGCGAATGAAGCGCGGGCGAAATCCCGCCGCCGCCCACAGCACGATGCCCTTGTCACCAACGATGCGGCCGTTGTCGTAGAGAAAGTCGCTCTCGTTCATCTCGGTCGCCCACGAGATCGAATCCATGCGGCACTCGACCCAGCGCTCGCCCCACTCCATGCGCACGAGCCACGGCACCATGCGGTCGACGCCCTCCCACACTCCGTCGCGAGCCGCGATCACGACGCGCAGGCGGCCGCGCACTGCGATGGTGTCGCCGGCGGCGCGCAATGCGAACGTCCGCGGGGCGCTGACGCCCTCAACATGCGACGAGTCGTCGAGTGGAGCGAGCGTGACACTCACCAGTGACGGCTGCGTGGCATCGTTCACGCGCAGACCGGCGAGAAACGGGTTGTACGCCACGTCACCGCGCCGGATCTCGAAGTGCATGTGCGGGCCGCCAGCGCCGCTCTGACCAGTCCACGCGATGCGATCTCCGGTCTTGACGGCGAAGCGATTCGCCTCGGGCCACAGGTCCTGCTCGTACTGCCCGCTCGATTCCTGTGCGGTCGCTGCGTACAGCGCGATCGGGTCGGTGAACGCGTCGAGATGACCGAACTGGATGGTGCGGCCGTCGCGGGTGCGCAGGTAGAGCGAACGGCCGTAGCCCACGCCGGAAGTCCGCACGCGCTCGATGTAGCCATCGAGCGGCGCGTAGACCGGCGCGCCGACGCGTCGCCCGGTGCCGAAGTCGAGCCCGGCGTGAAAGTGCCCGATGCGAAACTCGCCGAACCCGCCGGTGACCGTGAGCGGCGTGTCGAGAGGCGCGCGACCCAACGGTGCGTCGAATGGAATCGCGCGCTCGCCGGCCAGTCGGGGCGCGGGCTTCGTACGAATCGTGGACGCGGAGCCGGAGCCGGCGATCCGCTTCGAGTCGGCGCCGAGGATCCCGAACGTGAACGCGAGCAGCAGCAGACAGGCGGCGGCTCGCGCGGGCGGATCCATCCGTGTCATGGCGCTCTCCATTCGTCGTGCGCGGCAATCGTCGGGGTGCCGCCGCAGCTTAGGGAGTGCCGCGCGCAAGGGTCAACCTCTCGATCGAGTGGGCGTGCGATCGCTGCACTCGTTGCGGTGACACGACTTGACACTCCAACGCCTTGACGCCCCGAGCGCCCCCCGGCAGACTCCCGCAACGGAGGAACCAGAAACCCATGACGTCACCGGACGAACGCGACCAGTTGCGCCAGATGCTTCTCGATCGCTCCATGAAGTTCGGCGAGTTCGTCCTCAGCTCGGGCGCGACCTCGAACTACTACATCGATGTGCGCAAGACCAGCCTCCACCCCGGTGGTCTCAAGATGATCGCGCGGTTGTTGTGGGAGCGCCTGAAGGACGACGACATCACCGCGGTCGGCGGACTCACGATGGGAGCCGATCCGCTGGTCGCCGGAGTCATGCTCTACAGCGCCGAGCAGGGCCGGCCGCTCGAGGGGTTTCTCGTGCGCAGCACCGCCAAGGACCACGGCATGCGAGGTCAGGTCGAGGGAAATCTCGCCGGACACAAGCGCGTCGCAATCCTGGACGACGTGATCACCAGTGGTGAGAGTGCGCTCATCGCGGCCGAGGCGGCCGAGTCGTACCGCGCACAGGTGGTGCGCGTGCTCGCCGTGGTCGACCGCGAGCAGGGCGCCACGCAGATCTTTCAGCAGCGAAACCTGCCGTTTCAGGCGCTGTACTCGATCGGCGAGCTGCTGCCGGCTCAGCGCGGATAGGGCCCGCCCGGCCGCGCGGCCGGCGGTCCTGAACGCACGCGCAAGTCATCCCCTCCCCCGACCGATAACTCAGATCGACCGTCGAGCACCCTCGACCCCTAAGAGACCGGAGCGATGTTCGAAACCGCACTCGGCTTGCGCGAGAATCCGTTCGTCGCAGGGCACCAGCCCCGCTTCGTGTATCCCAGTCGCGAGCATCAGGAAGCGCTCGCGCATCTGCGCTTTGGGATCGAGAACCGTGAGCCGTTCGTGCTCATCACCGGCGAAGTCGGCACCGGCAAGACCACCGCGATCTACGATGCCCTGAACGGCTGGGGCGCGCGCACCGTGGTGGCGCTCATCACCAACTCGTCGCTGACGCGCGCCGAACTGATCGAAGAGATCGCACTGCGCTTCGGGCTCGCGCTGCCGCCCGGAACTTCGAAGCCGCAGGCGCTCGTGCAGCTGGAGCGCCACTTGCGCGAAGTCCGCACGCGCGGCGAACTCGCGATCCTGCTGCTCGACGAAGCGCAGAACCTGGATCGCGAGTTGCTCGAGGAGATCCGTCTGCTCTCGAATCTCGAAGAGCAGGGAGCCAAGCTGCTGCAGATCTTCCTCGTCGGTCAGCCCGAGCTCGAGGAAAAGCTGACGCGCCCCGAACTGCGCCAGCTCAAGCAGCGCATCGTGGTGCACTACCGGTTGAAGCCGATGGGCGCCGACGAGACCGAGCATTACATCCGCCATCGCGTCGCGGTCGCCGGCGGCAACTCGTACGAGCTGTTCCCGGTCGAGACCTGTCGCGCGATCTTTGCACTCACGCACGGCATCCCGCGCGAGATCAACACCGTCTCCGGCCAGGCGATGCTCAACGCCTACGTGGACGACAGTCGCGTGGTGCGGCCCGACCACGTGCACTCGGTGGCGCGCGAGAACGAATTCCGCAGCGTGATCGACGTGCACGGTCTGCGCGGCGGCGGCGGGGAAGCGTCACCTTCGCCCTACTCGCGAGCGCAGGACGCGCACCAACCTTCTCCACCGGTGGCGAACGCGAACGTTCCCGACGCTCTCTCACCGCGCGTCGAACCCGAGACCATCATTCCCGCCGCCGAGCCGCCGCGTCGCCCGATGGATGCACCCGCGACCGAATGGCGCTCGGCGCCCCGAGCAGAACCCCAGCCCGAGTTCACGCGCGAGTGGCCGAACGAACCGGCCGCCGAGCCGAGGCGCGACCCCGCGCCGCTGGCCGCTTCGTCCCCCGCAGAGGACGCCGACATCGCGATGCCCGCGTGGCTCGAGGATGCCATCGCCAGGCGTCGCGCCGAGGGACCGGCCGCGGAACCGGAAGCGATCGAAGAGCCGGTGTTGCTCGCGGCGGCGGCGCCCGCGCGCATGCCGCGCATCGTGCCGCATCCGTCGGGTGAGGCAGGACGAGCGCGCGATGACGACTCGTTGCCGCCACGGCTGCGCGAGAAGCTCGATCGTGGCGAGAACGAGACGCCGCGCGAGCGCTCGGCACTGCCGTGGGT
>JABFRW010000097.1 GCA_013140805.1 Candidatus Eisenbacteria bacterium | reverse complement strand
CCGGCGTTCCACGCGGCCTCGGCGAGTCCCAGCGTGCCGCGATTCGGCCGCAGGCCGCCGTCGAGCGCGATCTCGCCGATCGCCGCGACTTCCGCGAATCGCTCGTTCGGAATCTGCCCGGTCGCGGCGAGCACTCCCAGCGCGACCGCCAGATCCGCCGAGCTGCCCTCTTTGCGTCGCTCGGCGGGCGCGAGGTTGACGGTGACGCGCCGATCGGGTGGCTGCAGGCCGACGTTTCGAAGTGCGGGCCACACCCGATCGCGAACCTCGCGGACCGATGCGTCCGGCAACCCGACCAGCGCGAAGCCGGGCAGGCCCGGTCCGACGTCGACCTCGCACTCGACCGGAAACGCTTCGAGGCCCCACAGCGCCGCGGTCCGGATGCGAGCGAGCATGCTGTGACTCAACGCACGGTGCATGCCCATGGCGGCGCCAACTGTCGGCGCGCGATTCACCACCGGCGGGGCTTGGTGATAGCGTTCCCCGCGGCGCGCGCACGGCCGGGCGGAATCCGCGCACTGGCGCCAACGAAGGGACGGGCATGCGCACTGCATTCACATCACAGCGGATTCGCCGACTCGTGTTCGCAATTCTGGTCCCGGCCACCGCGTTCGCGCTCGCGGCACCGGCGTGGCCGGCCGCCCCGGCCACGCTCAGCTACCAGGGCGTGCTGACCGATGCCGCCGGGGCGCTGGTTCCCAACGGCCCGCATGCGATCGAGTTTCGGCTCTATGCTGCCGAGTCCGGTGGCGCGCCGCTCTGGAGCGAAAACCACTCGAGTGTCGTCGTGGAACTCGGGGGCTTCGCGGTAGTGCTCGGATCGTCGACTCCGCTCGCGCTCGCTTTCGATGCGCCCTACTGGCTGGGAGTGAGCGTCGATGGCGGGGCCGAGTTGACGCCTCGCACCGTGCTCACGGCTTCGCCCTACGCGCTCGCGCTTCGGCTGCCGTGGGCGGTGTCTCAGTCCGAGCCCGCGATTCCGCTGTTGTCACTTCGAAACACCGGTGCTTCGCTGGCGCTTCGAGTGAGTCCCGGACTCGAGGTCGGAGCGTCGGGAATCGAAGCGGGTCGCCTGCAGATCTGGGGATCGTCGGCGCCGAACGCCTCGATCCTGGCCGAAGGCAACTTCGACGGATTCGGGAATCCGCGCCTCACGGTGACGGGCGCGGCGGGAGCGATGACGGTCACCACTTCCGCCAACGGCGATGCATTCCTCCAGCTCCCGGCCGGCTCGATCTCGGCCTCCGAGATCGCCAACGAGCCGGGCTTCGCACTCTCTCGCCAGCCGGCTGCGAACCTTCCGGTGACGAGCACCACCACGATGCAGACGCTGCTGATCGTCTCGCTCACCACGCCGTCGGTGGGCTGGGTGGTGGTCGAGGCCGACGGGCAGCACGGCATGACTTCGGCGGGCGGCGACAATCTGATCGCGCTTCAGATCGACGAGACTGACGGCGGAACGCCGGATCCCGAGCACTACCTGCTGTCGGGCTACGCGGGGGATGCCCCCAACGGCAGCACCTTTCAGTCGATTCGGGTCCGGCGCGCCTACTTCAAACCGGCCGGGACGCACGCCTTTCGACTCGAGGCGCGTAAGGAATCGCCGGGCGGCACCTCGTGGCTCTGGAATCCGTCACTCACCGCGACCTTCATGCCGACGAGTTACGGAGGTGTCGTGAGCGGTGTGACGGGTGTCGGCGGGCCTCCGAGCAGCGCGGCGAGCCCGGCCTCCGTCCAGCTCGACGCTGCCAGGAATCAAGCCGCGGGGCCGCCCCGCCGATAACCGAGCGAATTCTCTTCTCCTACGAAGGTGGAGGCCGCTCGGTGGCCGAACATCCGACTGATCGCATTGCCGCTCCTCCATCCGCCCTCACCGTTCGTTGGATGTGGTGGATGGTGGTTCGCCTCGTCGCTCCGATCGTCGATGCCGTGCGAGTGCCGGTGGTCGCCATCGATTCCGACCATCGCATCCGTTTCGCGAATCGAGCGTTCACCGAAGCCCACACCGGGGTTCCGCCGCGCCCGTGGCCGACCGGTCTGGCGCTCTCCGAGTTGTTGACACCTGAAACCTACGAGCGGTTCGCGGGGCTCTATCCGATCCGCGGGATCCCCCATGCCGGGACCCCGTTGTTCCGGGCCGAGCTGGCTGCCAAGCCCGGTGACGCGCTGGTCGGCACCTGCGTCGAATTCCGCTTTCCGGGCCGGTTTCACGGCTGGCTGGTCTCGCTGCGCCACCACTCACTCGAGATGTTCGCCGACTCGACGCTGCCCGCGTTGCTCGAACGTGAGAAGTCCCAGCGCGCACGGCTCGAAGCGTTGATCACGGTGAGCCGCGCGATCACCAGTTCGCTCGATCATCAGACCATCCTGCGCACCATCGCCCGCGAATCGCGACGGGTGCTCGAGTGCGACGAGTGCGTGGTGTTCCTGATCGACGAGAATGCGCCACTGCTGCGCCCGGTCGCCTGCGACGTGCTGACCTACGAGGATCAGGTGTGGGGTCTCGAGCTGCGGCTCGGCGAGGGAATCGCCGGCAGCGTCGCGGTCAGCGGGCACGGCGAGATCGTGCACGAGGCGCACCTCGATCCGCGCGCCAAGCAGGTTCCCGGGACGCCCGAGGAAGAGAGTTCGCTGCTGTGCGTACCGCTGCTGGTACGCGAACGCGTCATCGGCATCATCTCGTTGTCGCGGCTCGAGCCGCATCGTCGGCGCTTCGAGCCCGAAGATCTGGACCTCGCAATCGTGTTCGCCTCGGAATGCAGCGCGGCGATCCAGAACGCGCGCCTCTACGCACAGACCAAGGCGGCGTACGACGAAATGCGGTCCGCGCAGCAACAGCTCGTGCAATCGGCGAAGCTCAACGCGCTCGGCGAGATGGCCGGCGGCGTGGCGCACGACTTCAACAACGTGCTCGCCGCAATCCTCGGCCGCACGCAGCTCATCCTGAGCCGCGTCGAGGAACCGCTGCTCAAACGCCAGCTGCAGGTCATCGAGCAGGCGGCGCTCGACGGCGCGCATACCGTCAAGCGCGTCCAGGAGTTCACCCGGGTGCGGCACGACGAGCCGTTCGAGCCGCTCGATATGAACGAGATCCTCAAAGGCGTGGTGGAGCTGACGCGCACCGCGTGGCACACCCACGCGAAGCGCGACGGCATCAAGGTCGAGCTGGCGCTCGATCTGCGATCGCGCCACGCGGTCGAGGGCAATGCCTCCGAGTTGCGCGAAGTGTTCAGCAACCTGGTCTTGAACGCGGTCGACGCGATGCCATGGGGCGGGCAGCTGGAGATCACTTCCGAGGATCGAGTCACCGAGGTGATCCTTCGCTTCAAGGACACGGGCGTCGGCATGGACGAGGAGACCCGGTCGCGTGTCTTCGATCCGTTCTTCACCACCAAGACGGTGCAGGGCACCGGCCTCGGACTCTCGGTCGCCTACGGCATCGTGACGCGCCACCACGGTCGCATCGAGGTGCAAAGCGAGCGCGGCGCCGGGACCGAGTTCACGGTGACGCTGCCGATCGCGAGCGACGTTCGGCCGACGGCGCCGGCCGCGCGGCCGGCGCTGACGATCAAGCCGCTGCGGATCCTGGTGGTGGACGACGAACAGTTCGTGCTCGAAGTGCTGGTCGACATGTTGCGCTCGAACGGCCACGAGGTGCATTCGGCACTCGGCGGCGAGGCGGCGCTGCGCGCCTTCTCGCGATTCGCGCCCGATGCCGTCTTCACCGATCTCGGCATGCCGGAAGTGAACGGCTGGGACGTGGTGCTGCACGTGCGCGCCGAACGGCCGGACATTCCGGTGGTGCTGGTGTCGGGGTGGGGCTTTCAGCTCGCCGAGGAGACCATCGCGGCGCACGGCCTCGACCACATCATGACCAAGCCGTTTCGCATGGAAGACGTCGAGCGCGCACTCGAGCGCGTGACCGAGCGCATCGAAGACCGCTCGGCTGCCTGATCGAAATGAAAGAAGCCCGCGCCCCCGAAGGGACGCGGGCTTCCGAACTCGACGTCGGCGTCAGTGCGAAGCGGGCAGCGCGGCGCCCGGCACCGGCCGGCCGAGCGCAGTCGACGCCAGCGTGTTGAAGCCGGCATTCGGCAACTGACCCCGCCGCAGCGCGCGAACCTCGCCCTGCTGATTCAACACGAACCAGGACGGGGTGGCGGAGCGCTGGTCCTCGCGCTTCACGTTGAACTGCTCGGCGACGACCTGGCGAGGATCCGCCAGCACGGTGTAGTTGAGCGACAGGTCGCGTACCACCGACCAGATGCGGGCAGGCTTCTCGTTCAGCACCGCGACCGGCAGAATTCCGTTGTCGAGCAACGCATTGCGCTCGGCTTCGAGGGCAAGGAGCTGCTCGCGGTTGGCGCCGAACACCAGCAACGCCGGGCCGTGGCCGAGCAACTCTCGCAGGTGACGCCAGTGGCCGTCGGCGGTCTGGTACGAGAAGTCCGGAGCCGCGGCTCCGACCTCGATCAGCGAGTGCGGCGGCTCCTGAATGCGAGGACTCGGCGTGCCGGCACCCGGCAAACGCTCGAAGGGTGGACGCGACGCGCCCGGAACGGGATCGGCTCCGAGTGCGAAGACGATAGACAGGATCAGCAGGTTCGAAAGCATGAGCAACGGTCTCTCCGATACGAGGGATGCGATGACAGTCAGTGGGCAGGGATCAGCGATCCTCGTTATCGGCGACGTGAAGAGTGAAGTTGAGATTCGGAGCGCAAATAGGCGAAGAATTGTTGCGTGCCAACGCGAGTGGAAGTGGGCTCACTCGCATTTGCGCGCGCGGCAGCGCCAATTGCCGCACGAATGTCGTACCGGCTTGCAGCTTGCGCCGCATGCAACGGGGTGCGACGTGCGAAACGCGATGTGCGGCCGCGAAGCGGGTTCGCGAGCGGGTCGCTAGTTGGCGATCGTGAAGTCGACCAGTTCCGCGACCTGGGTGGCCGCAAACGACTGACCGAGCACCGCGAGGCGAACCGTGCCGCGTCGATCGATCAGCACGTAGCCCGGTCGCGTGGCGGCGGAGGCCGCGTCATTGAGCCCGTAGATCGCGGAAACGTCGCCGGTCGGGTCCGCGAGCAGCTCGAACGGAATGGCGGCCCGCTGCGAATGCGTGCGCAGCTTCGATGGCCCTTCGCGGGTGATGCCGAACACCCGCACGCCGTGCTCGGCGAGCCGTGAAGTAACGGGGGAGAAATCGTCGAACTCCGCCAGGCGACGTGCGAACACCAGCAGCACCCAGTCGCCGCGCAGGCGCGAGATCGCGACCGGGCCGCCGCGGGTGCCACTGAGCTCGAAGTCGGGCGCGACGTCGCCCACGTCGACGCGGCCCACCACGCTGAGCTTGCCGCGTGGCCCCGGTTCCAGCGGCCGGGCGTTCGCGGTCGGAGCGGGTGCCCGAGACTTCGGGTCACTCTGGGCGCCGGCCGGGGAGGGGAACACGAACGCGAGGGATGCAGCGATCCACAGGAACGTCGTGACGACCGCTTTCATGGCGACCTCCAGCCACGCGGGGCGGCGCCTCCGTCTGACAGACGCAGGCTCCGCCGAAGCGGTCGAATCAGTCGAGCGGTAGGGTCGTGGCGTCGACCGCGGCGCGCACGGCTCGCAGGTTCGCCGCGGGGGTCGCCGGCGGGATCGAGCATCCCGGTCCGGCGAGCCAGCGGCGGCCGCCCGTCTTGTGAAGCAGGTCCCGATACTCGGCGACCACGCGATCGCTGCTGGTCGCCTGCAGCGCATCCATGTGCGAGAGCCCGCCGATGAACGCTCCAGGAAGCACCTTGCGGACCTGGTCGAGCATCGGGTTGGTGGGATCGGTGGCGTCGTACGAAAACGCCGCCACCGGGTAGTCCGCGAAGTCGAGCACCAGATTGCGGCGCTTGCAGACGTGCAGCACGTTGAACGGTGCATCCTTCGCGACCGCGAGGATGCGCAGGTCGAAGGGGCGCGCCCACTCGCGATAGTCCTCGGCGGTCATGAGATCGCGCGAGGCCCAGTCGACGGTCGCAAAGTAGATGCCGTCGACACCCGCCTCGAGCACTTCGGCGACATGCCGCTCGTAGGTGCGGGTCACGGCTTCGAGCGCGCCGCGCACGGCATTGGGCTGCTTGCGCATGTGCAGGCGCAGTTCACCGGGTTCCTCGACCATCTCGCCGAGCACCGCGAGCGGCGTGAACACGGTCTGGATGAGCGGCACGTCCTCGGGCAGGCCGCGCTTCACGAGGCGAATCGCCTCGAGCTGCTCACCGAGTGCGCCGAGATCGTGCGGTCGCTCGGTGATCGAAGCCCAGTCGGCGGGTTGATGGACCGGCCACGATTCGAGCACCGGCTTGTCGGCCGCGCGGCCCGTGTAGCGGTAGCTCACGCCCCAATCCTCGACGTGATACTGCTTGCGCGGATTGAGCTTCACCCAGTCCCAGCGATGCTCGTGCTGGAACTCGAGCGTCGCCTCGGCGAGGTCGCGGGCGGAGGACTCACGATGGTAGAAGTGCCCCCAGAACGAAACCGGAGGTCGATCGACGGGCTCGCCCCTGAGGGCGGCCCACACGCGTGCGCGCGGCGTCATGGCGGCAGTCTAGCCCGCACGCCCGGTGGTACCAAGGCGCATCGATGGAGCATGGCGCGTCCGATCGCGGTTACGATCGCGCTGGCGATCACGATGTCGACTTTTGGCTGCGAGCCGGGCGCGCGCGACGAGGCGCCGACACCGCACGCGCTGCCCGTCGATGTCCGCGCCGATACCGCCGCTCCGGCGATTCGCCTGAGTCAGAGGTGGCGCTCGGACTCACTCGCTGAGCCGCCCGCGGCCGACGCGCGTATGTGGCTCGCACGCGTGTCGCCGACGCGTGCGGCGGAGTCCGTCGCGAGCGTCACGCCGGTGGCCGAGCTCGAGGTTCCGCTGCCGACGCCCGAGCCCGGCACTCCCGAGCCGTCGATGCCCGAGCCGCCCGGGCTGGTGGTCGACGAAGATCTCAAGCCACCGATTCCGCGCGGGCGCGCAACGCTGCTGCTTCCGCATGGAGCGCGGGCGGGCTCCGTCGAACTGGACGTGCGAGTCGACGAGCAGGGCGTGGTGTCGGACGTCGAGTGGGCGGGTGGCTCGACCGATTCGGCGCTGGTGGGCGCGGCGACCACGAGCGCGTTCTCGATGCGCTTCTTCCCCGCGCTTCAGTCGGGCCGACCGCGCGCCGTGTGGTGCCGACAACGCTTCGATTTCGGGCGGCGATGAGCGGCGTGATTCTGCACATCAGAATCGTGGTGGACGCACCCACACGTGGCGTGTGCGCATGACGCTGAAGCCTTCGCTTCGGTAGAGCCGCAGCGCGTTCTCGTTCGCCCCGTCCACGATCAACGTGATGGGCTGCGTCGAGCCGGCCTGCAGTCGCGCCACGCCCCAGCGCAGCAGCGCGCGGCCGAGTCCGATGCCGCGCGCCGCCGGCGCCGTGCCGAGCACTGCAATCTCGCCCCGATTCGCGTGACGCTCGAGCCGGCAGAAGCCGACGCACGCCGCGCCTCGGTAGGCGAGCCGCAGGTCTGCGGGATCGAAGCGCGGCCCGCGCGTCAGTTCGAGCGTCTCGTCGAGCGAACTCGGTACGAACCGCCAGTGCTGCGCGAACGACTCGAGGTAGACGTCGTTCCAGTCCTTTGCCATCGGCATCGTTCCATCGAACGACCGCGTCGCGATCCCCGAGGGCCATTCGACGATCGGCGCCGGCGCCTCGAGCGGTCGCTCCATCATCCAGAACGCGCGATCGAAACGGGCGCCGAGTCGCTTCGCCAGAGCCTCGGCCGCCGGCGCCGGCAACCACGCCGCTCCGGTGACGTCTCGAATCCGCGCGGCTCCCGGATGTGCTTCGATGGCGGCGAACACCGCCTCGACGAGACGCGTCGCGATGCCACGGCGCCGCGCGAACTCGAGCACTCCACCACGCACCATCGCCCATCCGATCGGGGCCTGCGGCAGCAGCCACGCGAGTGCGAACCCGATCGGACGTTCGTCCTCGAACGCCAGGCGCACGCACGAGGCGGCAAGGTGCGGGTCGGCGAATTTCTGCTCGAGTGCACCGGGGGCCGCGAAGGCGTCGAACTGTTCGACGATTTCGGGCGCGGCGATCAGCGCGCGAAGGGTCTCGAGGTCGGTCGCGAGATACGGGCGAATCGTGACGGCCATGATCGCGAAGCTAGGTCGGCGGTCGTGGCACCGTCAATCGCACGGCTGCCCGGGCACCAATTCGTTGACCCTCCTCAGGTCGGGTGCTAGCGTCCGCCGCCCATGTCGGCACCGACCACGGATCGTTCCTCGAGCCCCGCTCCGCAGTTCGAACGCGCAGCGCTCCAGCGCATCGTTGCGGACTTCGCGGGCCGCCGCATCCTGGTGCTCGGTGACCTGATGGTCGATCGCTACCTGTGGGGGCGCGTCGATCGCATCTCGCCCGAGGCGCCGGTCCCGGTGGTCGACATCGAGCGCGAGAGTTCGCGACTCGGTGGGGCCGGAAACGTGGCCACGAATCTGCGAGCACTCGGCGCCCAGGCGGTGCTCGCGGGGGTGGTCGGCGACGACGACGACGGCACCCGGATGCTCGATGCGCTCGCGGAGAGCGGCGTGGACACGCACCTCGTGGTGCGTGACGCGACGCGACCCACCACGGTCAAGACGCGCATCATCGCGCACTCGCAGCAGGTGGTGCGCGCCGATCGCGAGTCGCGTGCCGATCTCACCGGCACCGCGCGAGACGCCCTGCTCGCCGGACTGGCGCGCGAACTCGCGGGCTGCCAGGGCCTGATCGTCAGCGACTACGGCAAGGGCGTGATCACCGCCGCGGTACTGGAACGGGCGCTCGGCCTCGCGCGCGACGCGAAGGTGCACGTGAGCGTCGATCCCAAGGAGAGTCACATCGATGCCTACCGCGGGGTCAGCATTCTGACGCCGAACCAGCACGAGGCGGGGGCGGTGATGGGGCGGCGCGTCAGCGACGAAGCGAGCCTCCTGGAGGTCGGCTGGGGACTGCAGAAGCGACTCGAGGCGGCGGCGGTGCTGGTCACGCGGGGCCCGCAGGGGATGAGCCTGTTCGAGCGCGGCGGCCGCGTGACGCACCTGCCGACCGTCGCGCGCGAAGTGTTCGACGTGACCGGAGCCGGCGATACGGTCGTGAGCGTGGTGTCGGTGGCACTTGCCGCGGGGGCCGATTTCCCGAGCGCCTGTTACCTCGCGAACCACGCCGCCGGTGTGGTGATCCGAGAGATCGGAACCGCGACCTGCTCGCCGGCCGAACTGTTGACCTCGCTCGCGAACGCTCCGGCGTGAGTGTCGCGCACGATCGGATTCCCGAGCGTGAACGCGTGGCGATCACGCGGTGGCACGCGGCCGGCGAGCGGGTGGTGTTCACCAACGGGGTGTTCGACTTGCTGCATCGCGGACACGTCGAATACCTGGAAGAGGCGCGGGCACTCGGGGACCGGCTGGTGGTCGGCGTGAACGCCGACGCCTCGGTGCGGCGTCTCAAGGGTCCCGAACGTCCCATCGTGCCGGAGCTCGAGCGGCTCGAACTGGTGCAGGCGCTGCGGTGCGTCGACGCGGCGGTGCTGTTCGAAGAGGACACGCCGTTGCGGCTCATTCAGGAAGTCGCGCCCGCGGTGCTCGTGAAGGGCGGCGACTGGGCGATCGAGCACATCGTGGGACGCGAGTTCGTCGAAGCGCGCGGCGGCCGCGTGATGAACATCGCGCTGCGCGAAGGGCTCAGCACCTCGAACCTGATCGAGCGCATCCGCGCGGGAAAGAGCGCGCTGGATGCGTGAAGTCGCGCCATGACCGATCGCGAACTCCTGCGACATGCGGTGGCGACGCTCGCGTATCGGGCGGCCAAGACGATGCGAGGCGCACCCGAGTCGTTCGCGACCTTCGCCCCGGCGCCCGGCGCGAACACGCCGCTGCGAATCGTCGCGCACCTCGGTGACCTGTTCGACTGGGCGCTCCGCATCGCGAACGGCGAGCTGCACTGGACCACCGCGACGCCTCAGTCGTGGGATGCCGAGTGCGCGCGATTCTTCCGTGCGCTCGAAGCATTCGACGCCCGGCTCGCATCGGCCGCGCCGATCCAGTACGAGCTGACGCGACTGTTCCAGGGACCGGTGGCCGATGCGCTCACCCACACCGGGCAGCTCGCGATGCTGAGACGTCTGAGCGGCGCGCCGATGAAGGGCGAGAGCTACAACCGTGCCGAGATCACGATCGGACGCGTCGGCGCCGACCAGCACCCGGCGGATCCGCGCTACGAATTCGACTGAGGGTCCGCGATGAACGACCGAGCCTCGAGAACTGCTGAGCCCACGATTCCGACCGGAGCGATCGTCGCATTCGGCATCGCACTCCTGGGCCTTGCCCTTTCGCTGGTGGCCGCACTCGGCGTGCTGCAGTCCCAGCGCACCCGCACCGTGGAGCTCCAACGGCGCGTCGTGACGCTCGAGCGCCAGCTCGACTCGGTGCGAACTCACGCGACTCGCGACACTTCGGGGTTCGTCACCCGGCCCTGAGCCGCCTCGCCCCGCCTCGCCCCGCCTTGCATCGCTGCAGGTGGCTGCCTAGGCTCACGCGTGCTTCGCTCGCGGCGACGTCCGCGCGGGCCCCTCCGATTCCGCTCGAATCCGTGCGCGCTGCTGCGTGCCCCAAGGAGTCTTTCGATGGCGCAGTCGTTCTCCAACTTCATCGCCGGCCAGTGGGTGCCGGCGCGCTCCGGCGCCACCTTCACGAACAGCAACCCCGCGACCGGAGCGGATCTCGGCGCGCATCCGGACTCCGGGAGCACCGACGTGGACGCCGCGGTCGCGGCCGCTCGCGCCGCGTTCGAATCGTGGCGCCTGACGCCCGCCCCCAAGCGCGCGGAGCTGATGTTCCGACTCGGCGCGCTGATTGCGACGCAGAAGGAGCGACTGGCGCGTGCCGCCACCAGCGAGATGGGCAAGATTCTGATCGAGACGCGCGGCGACGTTCAGGAAGGCGTCGACATGGCGTACCTCGCGGCCGGCGAAGGGCGTCGCATGTACGGCGTCACCACCCCGTCCGAGATGCCCAACAAGTTCGCGATGTCGATGCGGGTGCCGATCGGCGTGGTCGGCGTGATCACGGCGTGGAACTTCCCGTTCGCGGTTCCGACCTGGAAGATCTTCCCGGCGCTCGTCGCGGGGAACACCGTGGTGTTCAAGCCGTCCGAGGAAACGCCCGAGATGGGCTACCACCTCGCGAAGCTCATCGAAGAGGCGGGTTATCCCGCCGGCGTTTTCAATCTCGTGCAGGGCTCCGGCAAGAACGTGGGCTGGCCGATCACGCAGCATCCGGGTGTGGACGTGCTCTCCTTCACCGGCTCGAACGGTGTCGGTACCCTGATCGCGACCGAGGGTGCCCGGCTCGGCAAGCGCGTCTCGCTCGAGATGGGCGGCAAGAATGCCGTGATCGTGATGGATGACGCCGATGTGGCGCTCGCCGCCAACGCCATCGCGTGGGGGGCGTTCGGCACCACCGGGCAGCGCTGCACCGCGACGAGTCGCGTGATCGTTCACGAGCGCGTACACGACGAGCTGGCGAAACGAGTGGTCGAACGCGCTCGCGCGATCAAGCTGGGTGACGGGCTCGATGAATCGGTCGAGATGGGGCCGGTCATCAACGCGCGCCAACTCGAGAAGATCTCGGGCTACATGCCGGTTGCGGCGCAGGAAGGTGTTGAGGTGCTGGTGGGAGGCGGCGTCACCACCGAAGGAGCGCTCGCCAGGGGCCACTTCTTCAAGCCGACGGTGTTCACGAACGTGAAGCCGCAGATGCGCGTGGCGCAGGAGGAAATCTTCGGGCCGGTGGTCGGGTTCCTCAAGGTGAAGAGCCTCGAGGAGGCGGTTGCCGTGAACAACGCGATTCCCTACGGACTCAGCTCGTCGATCTTCACACTCGACGTGAACCGTGCGTTCGCCGCGATGCGTGATCTGTCGAGCGGCATCGTGTACGTGAACCACGGCACCACCGGCGCGGAGACGCATCTGCCGTTCGGCGGCGTGCGCGGCACCGGCAACGGCCACCGCGAAGCGGGCCACACCATGCTGGACGCGTTCACCGAATGGAAGAGCGTCTACGTCGACTTCTCGGGACGCCTGCAGCGCGCACAAATCGACAACAGCTAGCCATGACGTCTCGATTCCTCGACCACATCCGTGCGATACCGCGCGCGAAGCTCGCGACCCTGCTGCTGGTCACGCTGCTTGCGGGCTCGCTCGCGCACGGCTGGCACCACTTCTCGGACCGCGATTGCGAATCGCCGAGTTCGCACGGCAGCGATACGTGCACCGAGTGTCGAGGACTCCACTCGGTTCCGCTGCCCGAAGTGGTGGCGACGACCGCCGAGCCGCTGCCGCGTCCGGTCGAAAAGCTCGCTCCCGCGAGCGAAGCCTCGCCGCTCTCCGAGGCCGTCACTTCCACCTGCGCGCGAGCTCCTCCCGCCGCATGAGCACCGCCGGCCCGCCGCGGCCGGTCGCCCTCTCGATCTCGATCGTTCTGCGTCGCGCGCCGCCTTCGGCGTGCGCGGCGCTCGACCTTTCTGAGGAGGCAGTGCCATGCGACGAATCATCCCGATTACGGGACTTGCCGTGCTCATCGTGTTCGGCGTTGCGCCGACGACGCGCGCGGGCGTGACGAATCCCGATGTCTCGGTCATCGGCCAGCCGTTCATGCGCTGGACCGATGACCCATCCGATCCCGGAGCCAGGCGCTTCGTACTCGATCCCGGCGAGACCGAGCTGATGCTCGATGCGCCGCTCAACCCGTACGCGCGCGGAAGCTTCGTACTCACGTTCGCCGAGGACGAGGTCGGAGTCGAAGAAGGCTTCTTCCTGCTGCAGCGCGGACTGCCGCTGGGGCTCCAGCTCAAGGGCGGCAAATACCGGATCGGATTCGGAAGACTCAATCCTCAGCATCCGCACACCTATCCGTTTGCGGATCGCTTCGGCGTGCTCGCGGCCTATCTGCCGGGTGAGGAGTCGCTCAACGAGACCGGCGTGCAGCTCTCGGGTCGCATCCCTGCACCCGGCGACATCGCGTTCACCGCATCGGTCGACGCGCTCAGGGGCGACTCGTTTCGCATCACGCGCGATCCGTCGGGTGCTCCGAACGATCCGCTCGCGAGCGACCCCGAAGGCGGCGACCGTGCCGGCGAGCCGCGCGCAGCGATGCTCGGGCGACTCACGGCGTTCGTTCCGTCGGGTGAGCGATCGGGTGTGGAACTCGGCGTGTCGGCGCTTCAGGGCACGAGCAACGTCGCGGCGCAGGCGCGCACCGTGGTGATCGGCGGCGACGTGAAGGCGAAGCTCTGGACGGGCCCGAGTGCCTACGTGCTGGTGCAGGGCGAGGTGTTGAGCCTCATGCGCGAGGACGCAGCGTGGGACGAGCCCGAGGCGCGCTTCACGAGGCGCGCGAGCGAAGGCACCGGCGGATATCTGTATGCGGATTACAACTGGGCGACGCGCTACGACATCGGCGCCTCGTACGAACGGTGGCAGCAGCCCGACGCGGATCAGAACTGGAACGCTTCGCTCGGGGCCTTCGCCGGACTCGCGCTGCTCGAGGAGACCACCGCGTTTCGGATCGACTGGCGGAGTCTGAAGCCGGCTCGCCCCGCCGGTGCGTCCGAGGACCCGAAGTCCATTCAGCAGCTCACCGTGCGCGTCGTGTTCTCGATGGGGCCCCACAAGGCCCACCAATTCTAGGAGGCATGCCGTGATTCGCATCCCATTCATGCGAACGGCCTGCGCCGTTCTCGTCACTGCCGCGCTCGCCGCGGCCTCTCCGGTCGAGGCGAAGCTGCGCATCGCGGCCTCGACCAACGATCTCGCTTCGATCGCAGCGACCGTCGGTGGGGAGCAGGTCGAGGTGTTCTCGATCGCGCGCCCGAATGCCGATCCGCATCGAGTCGAAGCGCTTCCTTCCTACATGGTGAAAGTCTCTCGAGCACAGTTGTTCCTCGAGGTGGGGTTGGGCCTCGACCAGTGGGCCAACGCGATCCTCGAGGGCTCGCGCAATGCCTCGGTCCAGACCGTCGATTGTTCGAAGGGTGTGCGCGTGCTCGAGAAGCCGGGCGGCAAGGTGGACGCCTCGATGGGCGACGTGCATCCCGACGGGAATCCGCACTACTGGCTCGATCCTCGAAACGGCGCGATCGTGGCGACGAACATTGCCGAAGCGCTCGCACGTCTGGACGCGGCACATGCGGCCGACTATCGCTCGCGGGCCGAAGCGTTCGGCAGGGAAGCCGACGCCGCGTGGCAGCGCGGGCGTTCGCTTGCCGCGACTTTGCCGTCGAGGACGGTCTTCACGTATCACCGCTCGTGGTCCTATCTGGCGGACGCGTTCGGCCTCGAGGTGGCGGCGACCGTCGAGCCGGTGCCCGGCATTCCCCCGACGGTGCGGCAGCTGGCTGAACTCGTCCGGGTGGCGAAGGCACGAAAGATCGGACTGCTGATTCAGGAGCCCTACTACTCGGCGGAGGCCGGTCGGTTCCTGGCGCGCGAAGCCGGTGTACGCACGGTGATCGCCTCGTCGGCGTGCGATGCACCCACCGCCGGCAGCTACCTTGCGCACTTCGCGGCCGTCCTGGAGTCGATCGCGGGAGGCCGAAAGTGACGGACGTGCTGCAGCTCCCGTTCTTCCAGTCCGCGGCGATCGCAGCACTGGTGCTGGCGGGCATCCACGCGTACCTGGGTTTCCACATCGTGCGGCGCGGCGTGCTGTTCGTGGACCTTGCGCTCGCGCAGATGGCGGCGCTCGGTGTGGCGATGGGAGTGGTGCTGGGCCGCGAACACGACGAGGTCGGCTCCTACCTGCTGGCGCTCGGCATGACGTTCGTGGGGGCGGCACTGTTCGCGTGGCTTCGGGGGCGGTCGAAGCAGGTGCCGCTCGAAGCGTTCATCGGCATCGTGTTCGCGACCGCGCAGGCCGCGGTGTTCCTGGTGCTCGAGAAGTCGCCCGCCGGCCCCGAGCACCTGAAGGAAACGCTGGTGGGCTCGCTGTTCACCGTCGACCCGGGCCACATCGCCCGGGTCGCGGTGCTGTACGCCGTGGTGGGCGCGGTGCACTTCTTCCTGCGGAAGCCGTTCTTCGAGATCACGAACGACCCCGAAGGCGCGCGCGCGCGCGGGCGGCGCGTGTTCCTGTGGGACTTCCTGTTCTACGCCACGTTCGGGCTCGTCGTCACTTCCTCGGTTCAGATCGCCGGCGTGCTGCTGGTCTTCGGCTTCCTGGTGATCCCCGCGGTCGCGGGACTCATGGCGTCGTCGCGCACCGGCATCGCATTGATCGTCGGCTGGGGCTTCGGATTCGTGGCGAGCGTGTTGGGCCTGCTGGCGTCGGTACAGTGGGACATGCCGGCGGCGCCGAGTATTCTCGTGACGCTTTCGTTCCTGTTGCTGGTCGTCGGACTCTCGCTTGGAGTCGTGCGGCGCGGGCACCGAGCCTGATACGAATCCCGAACCGTTCAAGAAGGAGAGTTCCCGTGCGATCGCCGAGCCTGTGGACCGCGTGCGCGCTCGCCGTTGCGATTGCGGGCTGCGGTAGCTCCAGCCGCGTCTCGGGGCCCGCCCCGGAGCAAACGCTCGCGAGTCGGGTCGAGAGCATTCGGCTTTCACATCGCCTGCCGGCGCTTGCGGTCGCGGTGATCGCGGGCGACTCGATCGAGATCGCGGTGGGCGGCGTGCGAAAGATCGGCGCGATCGCGGCGAGCCAGCGCCCGGACCTCTTCCACGTGGGCTCGCTCACCAAGGCGCTCGTGGCTTCCGCGATCGGAAAGCTCGTCGAAGAGGGAGCGCTCTCGTGGTCCGAAACACTCGAGCAGGCGTTCCCCGAACTCGCGGGCACGATGACCGCTGCGTACCGACCGATCACGATCGCGCAGCTGCTTCAGCATCGTTCCGGGCTGCCCGCGTTCTCGGACTTCGCCGACTTCGCAGCGGTGCCCACGTTCGCGGGCGACGGTCCCGCGCAGCGCGCGGAGTTCGCGCGCTGGCTGCTCGCGCGACCCGCGGCGTTTCCCGCCGGCACGTTCGTCTACTCGAACGCCGGCTACTCCGTGGCGGCGACGATCGCCGAGCGCGCGACCGCGCAGCCGTGGGAGGAACTCCTCCGCACGCGAATCCTGACGCCGCTCGGAGTCTCGACGTTCGTCGGCTGGCCGCTCGACTTCTCGGCGGCCGAACCGTGGGGACACATCGAGCAGAACGGCACGCTCGTTCCGATCGCGCCCTCGGACCTTCGCGTTCCGCTCCTGATCGCACCCGCGGGAGACCTGAGCTTCACGGCCGACGCTTACGCAAAGCTCGCGCGCTGGAATCTTCGCGCGCTCATGGGGAGCCCTGCGGTGCTCGCCGACTCGACGTTCCAACATCTCTATTCGCCGGTCGGCGACTACGCGCTCGGATGGGGCGTTGTCCAAGTGCAGGGCCGTACGATCTACACCCACACCGGGAGCGCGGGCACGTTCGTGTCGCTGGTGTGGCTCGATCCCGAACGCGGCCGCGGCTACGTGATCATGACCAACGCGAGCGGCTCGCAGGTCGACCCTGCGTTCCGCGAGCTGCTCGCGGCGATCGATGCACCGACCTCGACCCAGGCGATCAGGAATGCTCTCGAACGACTTCGGCCGCAGCGAGGCGAGCTATCGGTAGCGAACCTTCAGTCCGCCCCATGACCGCGGACTCGTTGCGGTCGCGCCGGAATCGATCGAGATGGACCCGATCGAATAGTTGCGGGTCGGAATGACCATCGGCTCGCAGCCAATGCTCAGGCACCCGTCGATGAAGTTGATTTGAATCTGATGGACGTCTGAGAACGAGAATCCATTCGAGATCACAAACGCTTCCAACGGAAGCGTCAGGAGCCTCGACTCGGTGACGTAGGCTGCCGCCCTCGCTACCGGCCCGCCGGGATCGAGCAGGTCGCCTCGAAGCCTCACGATGACATGAAGCGGATAGAAGGGGTTGGACTCGCACGTGATCGGCATGCGAACCCCGGTGAATCCAAGCGCCTGCAGATCGAGATCGAGCGGCGCTGAGGCATCGCCGTACTTGAGCACCAGAGAGTGGGCGCTGCCGGATCCTCCACCCTCCAGGTGATGCACCTCGAGCTGCCCGATACCCGGCAGAATCTGCGCATTTGCCCGCGTGCCGAGGCCTGAACCGACTTCCGCCCGTCGCGGCGCGCCCTGCCACACGCCGGGCGCCGCAGTCTGGTCCGCGAAGTAGCCCGTTCCGCATGTGGAGACCGGATCCGGTGGACAGACGCTGCCGTCACAGTACGCGCCAGAGAACACGACGGGCGCACCCGAATTGGGCAGGCACATGTTGGCAGGGAACGGAGTCTGAAAGGATTCGAGAACGAGTGCCGAAGCTTCCGGCGCGGCGAGCACTCCCGCGAGCGCGATCATCGCGAGTAGTGAGCGAGGTCCCATGGATCCACCTCTCGCACGCCCGAGGGCACGTGGGGAATCGTTGCGGTCGCGGGGGACGCCTCGACGATCCCACCGCGGCTTGCAGAGATCAATCGGAAAGATTCGCCTGACTCGTCCTGCGGTGCTTGCCACTTCCCGCGCGGTCCCGTAGGGTTCCTCGTCCTTTTTGCGCTCGGCTCACTTGCGGGTCCGCGAGTGACCCCCCCGCCGCCGCGCGGCTGTGAATCGGGAGAACCCATGAACCTCCACGAATACCAGGGCAAGGAGCTGTTCGCCCGCTTCGGGATTCCGGTGCTGCCGGGCCAGGTCGCGGCCACTCCAGAAGAGGCGCGCGACGTCGCGACCTCGATCGGCTCGACGGTGGTGATCAAGGCGCAGGTTCAGGCGGGGGGGCGCGGCAAGGCCGGCGGCGTCAAGCTCGCGCACACGCCCGAAGAGGCCTACGACCGCGCGCGCGACATCCTGGCGCTCACGATCAAGGGGCTGCCGGTGCGACGCGTGCTGGTCGCGAAGGCGGCCGACATCGCGAAGGAGTTTTACCTCTCGATCGTGATGGATCGTCAGAAGAAGCTGCCGCTGATCATGTTCTCGGCGGAAGGCGGGGTGGAGATCGAGGAAGTGGCGCGCACCGCGCCCGAGAAGATCGTACGGCATCACATTCCGCTCGACGGCCTGCGTCCCTATCAGGCGCGCGCGATCATGGCGCGTGGATTCGACGACTGGAAGCAGGTGCAGCAGGCCGCCGACATCCTCATGAAGCTCTACCGGGTTTTCATGGACGGAGACTGCTCGCTGGCCGAGATCAACCCGCTCGCGGTCACGCCCGAAGGCAAGGTGGTGGCGCTCGATGCGAAGGTGGTGCTCGACGACAACGCGGAGTTCCGGCATCGCGAGTGGGACGGCTGGCGAGATCCGGACGAAGAGACCGCGGGGGCCCGGCTGGCGCGCGAGAAGGGCCTCAGTTACGTGAAGCTCGATGGCGACATCGGCTGCATCGTCAACGGCGCGGGGCTCGCGATGGCGACCATGGACCTGATCAAGCACTACGGCGGCGAGCCCGCGAACTTCCTCGATATCGGCGGCTCTTCGAATCCCGAAAAGGTCACCGCGGCGCTCAAGATCATCACCGGCGATTCGCACGTGCGCGCGATCCTGTTCAACATCTTCGGCGGCATCACGCGCTGCGACGACGTCGCGAACGGCATCGTGACCTCGCTCAAGTCTTCGCCGCTGCCGGTCCCGCTCGTGATCCGGCTCACCGGCACGAACGAGGAACTGGCGCGCAAGATCCTCGCGGACTTTGGACTCTCCGCGACCACCAGCATGGACGAGGCGGTTCGCATGGTGATCGCCCGAGCACAGGAGGTGCCGGCGTGAGCATCCTGATCGACAAGAACACCCGCCTGATCGTGCAGGGCATCACCGGCCGCGACGGCGCATTCCACACCGAACAGATGGTGAAGTACGGCACGAAGGTCGTGGGCGGCGTGACCCCCGGCAAGGGCGGCGAGAAGGTGCACGGCGTTCCCGTCTTTCACTCGGTCGCCGCGGCCATCGAGGCCACGAAGGCGAACACGTCGGTGATCTACGTGCCCGCAGCGTTCGCCGCCGACGCCATCTTCGAAGCCGCGGACGCCGGCATCCAGCTGATCGTTTGCATCACCGAGGGTCTGCCGGTACGCGACACGATGAGCGCGTTCCACCACGTGCTCGCGAAGCGCGGCGCCGGCAATCCGCTCGGCCGGCCGCGCCTGGTGGGACCGAACTGCCCGGGACTCATCACGCCGGGGCAGGCCAAGGTCGGCATCCTGCCCGGGCACATCTGCACTCCGGGCCCGATCGGCGTGGTGTCGAAGAGCGGCACGCTCACTTATGAAGTGGTGAAGCAGCTCACCGACCGCGGGCTCGGCCAGACCACCTGCATCGGCATCGGCGGCGACCCGATCATCGGCACCAACTTCATCGATGCGCTCACGCTGTTCGAGGCCGATCCGCGCACCGAGGGCATCGTGCTGATGGGTGAGATCGGGGGCAGCGACGAGGAAGAAGCGGCCCTGTTCATCAAACGGCACGTCACCAAGCCGGTGGTCGCGTTCGTCGCCGGGCAGACGGCACCTCCCGGGAAGCGCATGGGGCACGCGGGCGCGATCATCTCGGGCGGGGCGGGCACGGCCGCCGAGAAGATGGCGGCGTTCGAGGCCGCCGGAGTGCCGGTTGCACGCATTCCGTCCGAGATTCCCGCATTGATCTCCGA